>NZ_JAUBVX010000019.1:0-6215 GCF_036706065.1 Microcoleus sp. A2-C3
GGGATGGAGCTAGTTATCATAGATATGGAGAATTTAGAGATTATTTGTCAGAAGTTAATCGTGACAAAGAACCTGATAATTGGTCAATAACTTGTATTTTATTTGCTCCCAATGCTCCCGAACAAAATCCCGTTGAAGATATCTGGTTACAAGCTAAAAATTTTTTACGAAAGTATTGGTATTTATGTAAGTCTTTTAAGATAATTAAATTTTTGTTTGAGTTTTTCACAAACGAACATAAATTTGATTTCCCAAAAATCCATCAGTACACCTATACATAGAAAATGATTTAGGATTGCTATATTACTTTGAACTTAAAAAAATTGGATTTTGTTAACAGTTCTGGTATTAATATGCTGTCTAAGTTTGTGATTAGTGTGCGGAAAAAGAAAACGATTCAACTTTTGGTACTGGGTTCAAATGATGTTCCTTGGCAACAGAAATCTCTCAAAAATTTAGAAAAGTTGTTGCCAACTTTGAAGTTAGAATTGGAGTAGGTGATGTTTCATTCAGTTGACAATTGACAGTTGACAGTTGACAGTTGACAGTTGACAGCACTTGACAAAAGAAGGAAGAGGATTAGAGTAATGAATCGTCTGCTTTTAATTTCTCCCGATCAGGGATAGGCTTTAAACCAATTCTTTCTGGTAAATTTTAAGCACAATTATTTACACTGGCGGGACGTGGCACAATTATTTGCACAGGCGGGACGTGCCACAATTTATGCAGATAAATTTGGATGTTTATCAACTGTTTAAGTTTGTTGTATTGGCAGTTCAATGATAAACTCGGTTCCCTTCCCCGGTTCGGACTCGCACCTGAGGGTTCCTCGGTGATTTTCTACTAAGATTTTGTAGACAATAGATAATCCTAAACCTGTACCTCTACCGATCGCCTTTGTGGTAAAAAACTGCTCGAACATCCGTTTTTTTACCTCTGCTGTCATTCCCGATCCCGTGTCAGCAATCCGCACTCTGACGCGATCGCAACCAACGACTTCTGTGCGGATAGAAACTTTTAGCTGAGCATTGGGCTGATTTTCTGCTACCTCTTCCAAAGCATCGATCGCATTGCTAATTAGATTCATAAATACTTGATTTATCTGTCCAGCATAACACTCTACACCAGGCAATTTTTCATAATTTTTAACTATTTGAATTTCGCAACGGTCTTTTTTAGCATTAAGACGGTTTCTCAAAATTAAGATGGTGCTGTCAATACTGTCATGCAAATCGCACGGCGTCATGTTACTGTTGTCTGTTCGCGAAAAGCTGCCCATAGATTTGACAATTTCGCGAATGCGAATTGAACCCATTTGCATAGAAGACATAACTTTAGGCAAGTCTTCAACTAGAAATTCCAGATCCATCTCTTTGATTTGATCCTGAATTTCGGCACAGGGATTCGGATAGTATTCTCGATAGAGACGCAGCAGGTAGAGTAAATCTTGAGTATAAATTTCGGCATGGCTCAAGTTGCCGTAAATAAAACTAACTGGGTTATTAATTTCGTGGACGATACTAGCCATTAGGGCTCCCAGGGAAGACATTTTTTCGCTATGGAGAAGTTGAGCTTGAGTTTGTTTCAGTTCCCGAAGTGCGCTATCGATCTGGGCTGCTTGAGCTTCGGCTTTCGAGGTAGCTGCACAACTTTCTTGATAGAGTTCAACCTGTTTGAGGTCGATTTCAAATTGTTCGATTTCGCTTTCTTGCTGGTATTGACTCACGACGGCATCGAAAGCTGCTGGCAATTCGCCACCGGCAGCTTCGATAATGTACTGTAGATGAGGATTTTCTAGGTTGAGTTCGGTGTCGGGAACTTGCACTAATGCTTTTATGCGATCGATATATTTGCGGACTTGCTTGTCTAGATATAGCGGCGCCTCAAAATACATCGCCTTGACGGTGGGTGAAGGGGAACTCAATAAGTTGCTGCTGTCAGTATTAATTAAGTCGTGGTGAGATTTTTCCATAAGTTCGATCGCCTCTAACAAATTCCCGCGCAGTTTTGCTCTTTCTGCGGTATTCTCAGAGCAAACTAACCTCATGCAAAAAAATGCCGATCGCTGGGAAAGCATTCGCTGGCGGCCGCTGATGTTAATTACCGCAGCACTAACTTTTCTGGCTGTCGTAATTTCTTCCAGATTAAAGTAGTTGCTCAGTGCCGCCATTCGTAATACTCCAGAATCAACTAAATGTTTGTAGCTTGTGCTGACACAATATTTTATTGCCATAAAAACTTTTTTGTACAAGTACAGTCAGCAATATATTCCGTATCGATCGCATCTGTGGTATAATCAGGCACTATTGTTTCAAGTTTGTGGTCGATCGCACTTTTTCTTAATGATCCAAAAATTTAGCAATCAACTCCGCGATGATTTGAGATTGAGTTTGTGGCAACCCGTGAGTAGCATTGGGAATAATTGCTAACTCAGCCCTTGGTATCTCGTTAGCGTAGGTTTCGCAGTGCCATAGAGGAATGGTTTCGTCGCTAGCTGCTGCGATAACTAAGGCAGGAATTTGCAATTTATGAATTTCTTTTTCTACGGTATCAACGGCGTCTTCCGGCCGCATCCGGCTCATTAAAAATGACCTTGCTACGGGTTGAGACATTAACTCTCTGCGCCACCCGGCAATTTGCTGCAATTTTTCACTTTTCCCCACTAAACTAGCAAAAGGTTTGGCTAACTGTAAGGCCCAATCAACCGCTGGGGTTTCCCACAGCAGCGGCCGCAAAGCATCGTATTGACCGCAAAAACTGTCGTCCCGAATTCCCGCAGGTGCTGCTAACACTAAACTGCTGACAGAATTGGGATATTTTAGGGCGTATGCAGAGGCTACCCAACCGCCAAAAGAATGTCCGATGATGCCGCAGGGTTCGATGTTTAGTTGTTCTACAACTTGCCGCACAAAGGCAACTTCTACGGCTACGTCGTACTGGATTTTGGGTTTGCTAGATTCTCCAAAACCTAACATATCTAAACTGATGCACCGAAATTGAGATTGCAATAATTCAATTAAGGGTAGCCAGCAGGTTTTTTCTCCGAAAAAACCGTGCAACAGCAATAAGGGTGGGCCACTGCCGATGTCGAGGTAGGCGGCTGTTTGGCTGCTGCTATTGACAAATGTGGTTACTGTGTTATGTGTTACTGCTATTGACTGCACGGGCGATCGACTCCTGAGGCTTCAGAAAGATTATATGTAAATAATTGTAACAAAACAGCAGTCCAAAGGTTAAACTTCATTACGGAGTACACAATTAGAAGTAGAGCGTGATAGTCTCTATTATTATTTGAAATAACTGCAAACTCAAAGCAGGAGAACACTTTGAACTCTACTTTAAAACGGTACCCGGCTTGCTCCCTGCGCGAAGATGTCAGTGAGTACGTAGCAGACCTACAGCTTCACATGACTTTACAAGCTCGCAACTTGCTCCCTAACATTACCACTGCTAAGGACAGTCGCGAACAACTGTTGCAGCAGACTCAGGCTAATTTTGAGAAGCGTGTTTCTCGACAAGCTATTTAAACAAATTTTCGGTTTCCCAATTGTACGATCGCCCGCGATGGACTTTTCCCCACATTTCAGGGCATCGCAGAAACCCGGTATCTTCAAAAATACCGGGTTTCTTTTTGGGCGGTTGAGACGGCGGTTGAGACGGCGGTTGAGATGGCGGTTGAGATGGCGGTTGAGACGGTAGTTGAGACGGTAGTTGAGACGGCGGTTGAGATGGCGGTTGAGATGGCGGTTGAGATGGCGGTTGAGATGGCGTCTACACAGACAAAACCCGCGGAGGCGGGTTGAAGAATAGAGCGATATTAAATCCAGGTTTGGGATTAGGCATCATGACCAATTTTGGTTAATATGCGTTGAGTATGCTTTAGTTTTATGTTTATGCGAATTCCAATTATTGCATTTTTGACTTTGGCGGCGGTGGCTGGTGGTGAATTGGGGGCGCGGGCGATCGATCCGACAGTCGCACCGCGTGAGGTGGAGTTGAGAGAAGGAACCGCAGAGATTGACAGGCGAGACGCCTATCCCACAAGGGCACAGAGGGAGGAGGATGAGGTGAGTCCAATTGTGCGGGATTTGCCGGCATCTGATGAGATCGCGGTTGCTGGAGAAGTTCGATCGCCCTCAGTCAAGTTCAGCAACCATAAAGATTTTACCTCTCTGTTACCAACTGCGGGGACGATCGCCACCAAACCCGAAACCGAACCAGTAAACAGCAACGCGCAACAACTAGGCGGTACTCGACAAATCAGTCAAGCGGGCAATGCTGAGGGCGTTTACGTGGCTGAGGTGAAAATTCGCTTTGTCAATTCCAAAGGCGAAGCAGTTGATAAAAAAGGCAATCCGATTCAGGGCAGAATTTCGGAAGATTTTATTCGGGGTGAGCTCAAACTTAAGGCGGGGGATAATTACAGCCCGGAAGTTGTACGACTAGACTTGCAGCAGTTGCAGCAGTTGGGATTGTTTGACAAGGTGACGGTTTCTACTGAAGAAGTTGGGACGGATGTTAATGTAATTTACAACGTTCAAGAGCGATCGGCTCGATCGTTTGGCGTGAGTGCTAGCATTAGCGATGATGTTGGTGTTGCTGTTCCTCTTTCCTATGTCGATCGCACTTTCGGCACAAACCCGCAGCGGTTGGCGGTGGAAATTCAGCCCAGCCTCCGAGGTATCGAGTACGATGTCCAGTTTGTCAGCCCTTACGTTGCCGCCGATGACCGTTTGGGATACAGTGTGAGAGCTTTTGGCGATCGCAAAATCTCCGAAATTTTCAACAAGGATATCGATTTGCAGAATGGCGATCGAGTTCGGGAAATTCGGATCGGGGGAAATCTCGCAGTTACGCGACCTTTGGGCGATTGGCGGGGAACTTTAGGATTAAATTATACAAATATCAGCACGCGCGATCGCGATTTAAATATTGCCCGCCGCGACGAACTGGGCAATCCTCTCACATTCAGCGGTTCGGGCGTTGATGAGTTATACACTGTTTCTTTTGGCGCGGTTCGCGATCGGCGAAACAATCCCTTCAACCCCACCAGCGGCTCGATTCTCAGCCTCAGCACCGAGCAATCGATACCTCTGGGGGGAGGTAACATTGTGAGCAACCGCCTGTTGGCAAATTATATACAATATGTACCAGTAACTTTACTGGGTATCAGCGAGTCCGAGGCCTTGCCAGAAATGCTGGCTTTTAACTTGCAAGGGGGGACGGTAATCGGGGATTTGCCGCCCACGGAAGCGTTTCGACTCGGCGGCCGCAATTCTGTGCGGGGTTACGATGGCGGGGATATTGGTAGCGGGCGGAGTTATTTCTTGGCTTCAGGTGAGTATCGGTTTCCGGTGGGCAGGGATGTCGGCGGCGTGATATTTGCTGATTTTGCGTCGGATTTGGGGACTGGTGACAGCGTGTTGGGAAAACCCGCTTCGGTGAGGGATAAACCGGGGACTGGGGCTGGTGTTGGTTTGGGTGTCAGAGTGCGATCGTCCTTGGGATTAATTCGCTTAGATTTGGGTGTTAGCGATGGCGGCGACATCAAATTTGTCCTCGGTACAAAGCAGCGATTTTAAATAGTTGATAGTTGGCAGTTGGCAGTTGATAGTTGGCAGTTGGCAGTTGGCAGTTGGCAGTTGGCAGTTGATAGTTGATAGAAGAGGGAAGAGGGAAGAGGGAAGAGGCAAAAAATTAATCAATAAATCTTCTTCCTTGTTCCATCTTAGACAAGATGGCATTCGTTGCCAGACTATCTAGAAATTATCTGCGTTAATTTGCGTTGCATCACCTGGACAAGCACAGAAAATTTAGGGACACAACACAATTTTGTGTCCCTACGGTGTTGCAGTAACTGCTTAAGGCTTGGGTTTTTTCACATCAACAATTTTCGGTTTCACCGCCGGAGTGCGCGGATAAAACTTAAACTTATTGAGCGCAGCACTTGCCGATTTTGCCACACCGCTATCTGTATCTCGCAAAGCTCTTTGCAAGAGCGGAATCACTTTTTCAGACTTAATCATTGCTAGTGCTTCCACAGCAGCTTGCCGCACCTCCGGGTGAAAATCTTGAGCTAATTTCCCCAAGGTTTCTATTGCTCGCTGACCGTCGGCTCTCAAAGCATTAGCAGCACCCATATTACCTAAAGCAGACGCTGCAAACTTGCGGGTTTCTGTGTCCTGACTTTGAACGCATCCCATCAACTGCGCCAC
>NZ_JAUBVX010000019.1:6315-26464 GCF_036706065.1 Microcoleus sp. A2-C3
CGATGAGTAGTTTGGTGTTTGTATGGGAGATTCAAGCGTTTGTCCGATTTCTGGTTGTTCTAAATCAATTGATTCTGATACCGATGAGTAGTTTGGTGTTTGTATGGGAGATTCAAGCGTTTGTCCGATTTCTGGTTGTTCTAAATCAATTGATTCTGGTTCGGAAAATGCTGTGTAATTTAACTCTTGTTCAACTTCTGTTTGATTTAACTCACTTGACTGTTCTTCCCAAACTTCTTGTTGTGGTAAATCCGATCCAAATTCTGTTTGATTTAACTGACTGAACTGCTGTTCGGGGACTTCTTGTTGTACATTACTCTGGTACTGCTCTTGCAATGACTTGATAGTAGCTTGCATCTGAGCTTCGTGAGCTTGAAACTGAGCGTAAGCAGCTTGCAACTGACTATCATATTGCTGTTGCAAAGCCTCCCTAGTTAATTGCATCTCAACTTCGCTGTTCCCAGATGGCGAAGCAGTTTGTCTCAATTGAATTTCGTGTTGTTTTTGCAGGTTTTGCAAATGTTCGTCCATTTGAGCTTGATAACTGTGATGCAATTCATCAGAAACTGTGAGTAAATGATGTTCGTGTTCTGCTTGCAAAGATTGCAGATTTTCTTGCAGCCTAGCATTGTGAGCAGCCTCTAATTCCTGGCTGACTTGTCGGATCTGCTGCTCGTGAGCGCCTGCAACTTGTTGGAGCCGATCGCGTTCTACTAGAACTTGTTGGAGCCGATTTTCATATTGATCCGCAACTTGTTTGAGCTGATTTTCGTATTGGGTAGTAACTTGTCTGAGTAAATTTTCGTGTTCAACAGTAGCTTTTCTCAACCGATCTTCTCCTTCTCCGTGCTGAGATTCGGTAGTTGGTTGCATTCGAGATATCTGAGCTAGTTCTATATCCTGAGCTATTCTGCGAGTTTGCAGCAAGTGTTCTTGCTTTTGCTTGTGCAACCGCTTTTCCACTAACCAGTAAGCAACTGCTATCCCTGCCAAAAAACCTACGATCGCTCCTATGATACCCACGATGGAGTTCCTCCTGACAATATAGTGATGCTGGACTGTGTACATTTAACCATAAAGCCTCCTGTAACCGCCCAATAGCAGCAGCCAAGCTGTGACTGCGAGCCAGTGAACCGCCACCGCAGGCCAGATAGAACCGATGAGCAGGTATGCGATGGAGCACGCTACCCCTAAAACAGCCGCCAGTAGCAAAAACACGGGATTCATAAAGGTCGATCGACCGATCGGATAAAAAGTCAGCGCGTTCAGCGGGTGGTAAACTACAAACAGCACCAAACTCAAGCATCCCCAAAACCACAGCATTAAGCCAGAAGCATTCTCAGACGGGTGCGGCAGTATTAACACCCGGAACAATAATTCCTCGGTGATACCGGGACTCAACAAACAGCCCACGAGTGCTCCAGCAATTATACGCCGAGAAGTTTGCACGTCTACTTTCAGAAATCCCGACCAAAAACCGATGGGAAGGGCGATCGCACTGTAAACTAGGGCGAGCATGGCTGCAACCAGTAAATCGGTAAAATCGGGAATAGTTGAAAAAGCGTGGCTGAGGCGGTGTATCAGTAAGTTCGAGGGAAGAAGCAAGAAGCAAGAGAGAAAAGGAAGCATCTCAGTTTTGTTATGCGTTCGGAACTGTTTATTTTAAAGCTTTTAATCGATCGAACAACTGAGCAACTTTGGTCAAATCTTTATCTCCAGGCGCTATTTCTACACCGCTAGAAAGGTCAACACCGCTGAATTTATTCTCCCCGATCGCCCGATCGATTGCATTTAAAATATTATCCGCTGTTAAACCGCCCGCCAGCAGCCAAGGACACTGCGGTTTAAACTCTGCTAACATCATCCAATCTATAGTTTTGCCAGTACCGCCGAGTTGATCTCGATGGTAAGCATCCAACAGTAAAGTATCGACACAAAGGGCGTAAATTGCAGCGGTGGCTAAAGTTTCAGCAGTCTTAACTCTCAAAGCTTTGATAATTTCAATTCCCGGCAAAAACTCGCGCAGTCGATCGCAATATTCCGCTGTTTCATCTCCGTGCAGTTGCACCCCGCTTAAATTTGACTCTGCCGTTACTTGACAGATATTTTCTATTGTGCTATTAGCAAACACGCCAATGCGATCGACATTTTCGGGCAACTGCTCAACAATCAAGCGAATTGTTTGAGGGCTGACATAGCGCGGGGAAGCCGACACGCAGATAAACCCCAAAGCTTGGGCTCCCAAAGCTGCGATCGCAATTCCCTGGTCTAATTTGGTAATTCCACAAATTTTAACCCGCACTCCGGCTCCTCCGTTCCTTTCTTTGTATCAAAATATCAAGGAATTGTTAACTATTAAAACAAATCTTAGTTTAATGCAAAACGCTTTTTATAATTCTGGAACTCAATATATTTCTGAAATCAGGAGCATAAGAACATGATTAACTCATCTTTGCTGTTAGCCGTACCATCTGCAACTGCCTTAACGGTGGAGTGGACACCAATGGTAGGACTGACAATGATTATATGCAATTTGCTGGCGATCGCGATCGGCTACTACGGCATAAACAAGCAAAACCGAGGCAAGGGCCCAGCCTTACCCGTTGCAGTCCCAGGAATGTTCAAAGGCTTCGGCATCCCAGAATTGCTAGCCACAACCAGCTTGGGCCACTTGATCGGGGCTGGAGTAATCTTGGGCTTGGGTAACGCCGGAGTGCTTTAAAAATCACGGGAAGGGGAAGGCAAGAGGTATAAAAAGATATAATAGAAACTCTTTCTTCCTCTCATGCGGCAGGAAAATTTCATGCAGACAGGTTGGCGAATCGGCTCATTATTTGGCATTCCGCTACTCATAGATTATTCGTGGTTTATAATTTTAGCCCTCGCAACCCGCGAATACGCCAGCAGTTACCGCTTGTGGGGGCCTGCGCTCTCCTGGAGTGCCGGGTTGGCAATAGCTTTGCTGCTGTTTGCTTCCGTGCTCTTGCACGAACTCGGACACAGCTTGGCGGCGATGTCCCAAGGCATTAAAGTTAATTCTATTACTCTATTCTTATTTGGCGGAGTAGCTTCGATCGACTCGGAATCAAAAACTCCCGGTAAAGCTTTTCAAGTAGCTATTGCGGGCCCTCTCGTCAGCTTCGCGCTGTTTTTAATCCTCGGTTTGGGTTCTCAAGTTTTCCCCCCGACAAGTTTGCTATCAATTATCACAGAAAAGGTAGCAGTAATCAATCTTGTTTTGGGATTATTTAACTTAATTCCCGGTCTGCCTTTGGACGGAGGACAAGTTTTAAAAGCAGCAATTTGGAAAATCACCGGCTCTCGATTTGCCGGGGTTCGCTGGGCGGCAAAAACAGGACAAGTTTTGGGTTGGCTGGCCGTTGCTTTCGGTGTCAGTTTATGTGTGTTAGCGCGCCAGTACGGCGGTTTGTGGATTGCGCTGATCGGCTGGTTTGCGATTCGGAATGCTAGTAGCTACAGCCGCTTTACTTCGTTGCAAGAAGCGCTGATCAAAACTAAGGCCGCCGATGCAATGAGCCGCGAGTTTCGAGTTGTCGATGCAAATTTGACTTTGCGAGAATTTGCCGATCGCTATTTATTAGAAGTCAATCCGTTTCCATTTTACATCGCTGCGACCAACGGGCGGGATTTGGGCTTAGTGTCGATCGACGATATCCGCTGCACAGAGCGCAGTCAGTGGCAAATTCAGACATTGCACAACATTTTGAAGCCCCTGGAAAAAACCCCCACAGTCTCAGAAAAAGCATCCATCGCAGACGTGATTAACAGCATGGAAGCCCGCCAACTCCCGCGAATCATTGTCCTCTCGCCCATTGGTTCAGTCGTAGGGACGATCGATCGGGGCGACGTGGTGAAAGTTTTGGCAAAATACCTCAAACCCCAGATTTCCGAAGCCGACATCAAGCGCAGCAAAGAAGAGAACACTTATCCCCAAGGATTGCAGCTAAGTGCGATCGCTAAAACCGTACAAGAAAATTAATTAAAAATTTGGCATGAATCATCGAGATTAGTCACAACTTCAGGTGTAAATAGGTGTGCATAAATAAACTAAACGTTAAACCTAAAAATCTAATTTCCTTGCTGTCAGGAAATTATGACCGATGGAATTTCTCCGTTAATCATGACCGCCTACTTAGCAGATTTTGTCAAAGATGGTTAAAAGATTTCTCATGCCCAATCTTTTTAAGATATTTGATCATCAATTGGGAGAGAAACGTTGGAGTTGGAAAAAGTTAAGTTTCTCCTTCCCATTCGCTGACTTACAACCTCTTGCCATCACCTGCATTGTCGTGACAGGAACTCTCTTAGGAGTGCGACATTTAGGTTGGTTGCAGCCCTTGGAATTAAAATTTTTTGACCTGATGGTGCAGTTGGGCCCCGATGCAGGGCCTGACCCGAGGTTGCTGGTAGTGACAGTCACAGAAAAGGACATTCATGCTCTAAAAAAATGGCCAATTTCCGATCGCGTTTTAGCAAAAGCGATCGCCGAAATAGCGCGTCTCGAACCCACCGTGATTGGTTTGGATATAATCCGCGATATCCCCTACGAACCGGGAAACGCAGAATTGACTGCTCAATTCAAAAACCCCAAAGTCATCGCCATTACTTTCATCGGCAACTCAGAGTACGATCGAGCTCTGCCACCTCCCAACATACCCAAAAAACGCAGAGGATTTAACAATTTAATCATCGATCCAGACGGTATAATTCGCCGAAATTTGATGTTTCTTCCCGATGAAGAATTGACTACTAACTCATTTTCTATGGTACTAGCTTTTAACTATCTAACCAGCCAGAAAGTCAAGACAAAAGTCACAGAAAATAAAGAAATTCAGCTCGGAGAAACAGTCTTTCCGCTACTGCGATCGTACTCAGGAGGTTATCAGACTATTGACGATCGAGGCTATCAAATTATGCTTAATTATCGCTCTCCTGAAAATATAGCAAAAACCGTGACCCTAACTCAAGTTTTGGAGGGAAAACTTGACCCCAATTTGGTGAAGGGTAAAATAGTGCTAATCGGGATTACAGCTCCAACTGTAAAAGATGTCTTTTCTACCCCTTATAGCGCTAGTGCCAGCGACAACCGCATGATGGCTGGGGTATTGATTCATGCAACAGCAACTAGCCAAATTATCAGCGCAGTTTTAGACGGTAAAAAGCTATTTTGGTTTTGGGATGAATGGCAAGAAATGCTTTGGCTCGCTGTTTGGGTAGGAGTTGGCGGCTGTTTAGCTTGGAGGCTAGAAAATACGCTCAATTTCATGGTGAGCGCGATCGCACTTGGCGGCATATTATGGGGATTCACATTTTTTCTATTCACTCAACAAGGGTGGATATCTGTGACAGGGCCGACACTGGGATTTTTAATCACCTTAGGAGTGATCATCACATACAAGTACCAGCAGTCAAAGCAGCAGCAAGAAATTGTGATGAAATTATTAGGACAGCAAACTTCACCGGCGATCGCCAATGCGCTATGGAAAGAGCGCGTCCATCTCCTCCAGTCGGGGCTATTGCCAGGACAAATACTAACTGCTACAATGATCATGACTGACTTGCAGGGTTTTAGCACCATTTCCGAACAACTACCGCCAGAAGTAGTAATGCCTTGGTTAAATGAATATTTATCAGCAATGGCCGAGGAAGTGCAAAAACATCAAGGGGTGATTAATAAATTTACCGGAGATGGAATGCTGGCTGTATTCGGCGTGCCTATTCCCCGCACAACTCCCGAAGAAATTGCCGAAGATGCTCGCCTTGCCGTATCTTGCGCTGTAGCTATAAGTGCGTGCTTACCAGCCCTGAATCAAAGTTGGAGCGATCGGGGTTTGCCGCCAGCAAAAATGCGAGTCGGAATTTTTACAGGGCCTGTGATGGTGGGCAGTTTGGGCGGTAAAACCCGTTTAGAATATGGAGTAATCGGCGATAGTGTCAATATCGCTTCTCGCCTAGAAAGCTGCGAAAAAGATCGGCAAGAGGACACCTGCCGCATCTTGATTGCCGAAGAAACTTTAGTGCATCTTGAGGGGAAATTTGAGGTAGAATCTTGGGGAGCTTTACCTTTAAAAGGCAGGGATCAAAAAGTTGATGTCTACCGAGTCTTGGGAGAAAAAAGATCAAAAAAATAACAACAGACAAAATATCTTGAAACAATCATACAACTGCTAGGAAAACAATGACTAAATTCACACTAAAATGGCTGGTATTTTCTTCCCTATTGTTGATAGGAGCATTTCAGACTTGCCAATTTGTCAGTCAGGCACAAGAGCTGCCAAGTGGGTTGGGGGGCAGTGGTAAGCCGCGCCAAACTGTACCGGGAGGGCCGCGTTTCACTCAGCCCCGTGAAGATATGGATCAATCGCCCCCTCGATCGGGCAGATCGACCCGCGGTACCTGTCGCAACAGTCAGCTAAATCCAATAAATCTCACAGGCTTAGTCCCTGAAAATAAAATCGGACGGACTGTTTCTGACTATCCAACATTCTTTTTCTACTTACCTCCAACAAAGGCGGAATCAGCCGAATTCATCCTACTAGATCCAACTGGTAACCAGATTTATAAACAGACTCTCACAGTTACCAATTTATCAGGAGTAATCGGCGTTAGTATCCCCGCTAACAAAAATGTGCCTCCGTTGGAAGTAGGCAAAAATTACACTTGGAATTTTACAGTGATTTGCGAGGCTGAAGATAGATCGGCAGATCTGCTCGACATCGGTACTGTACGCCGAGTTGAACTCAGTGCAGATATCCGCAGTCAATTAGAAAAGGCAGATCCGCGCCGAAAAACCGCTATTTATGCTGAAAATGGGATTTGGCAAGATGCTCTCAGCAATTTAGCTGCTGCTCGTCGCGATCGCCCTTCGGATACAGTGCTGGATTCTGATTGGGAAAGCTTGCTCGATGCGGTGAAATTGGCCAAAATTGCCAAACAGCCGATCGTCCAAGTTCAAACTGATCCGAAACCATAAGCTGTAAAGCATTTCAATCTAACTTTTTGGGCTGGATTGTCTGCCCGCCCACAATAGTTTCAGCAAAAATAGCAGAAATTGTGTCTCTCGTTAACAAAGTATCTTACTCCGATCTAAAATCGTAGAATCAGAAAAAAGTAGCGATCGCCCTCATTTTAGTGGTCAAGAGTCGGCGAGCGCGATCGATACTTTTGATTTTTGAGGTAAAATTTTATGAAGATTAGTTATGATTCAGAAATTGATGCTCTCTACATTAGGCTTGTAGAAGGTAAGCATCAGTGTGATTACAGTTAACTGACAAAATTGCTTTAAATATTGGTAAAAATGAGTTATTGGTAGGGATAGAAGTTTTAGATGGTACACAGGTTTTAGGTGCAGGAAATATTCCTAATGTAGTGCTAGAAAATATATCTTTTACTGTTCGCACTACCTAGATATAGCTGGCAATGCCTACCGACAAATAGAGTTTTTTGTGTTAAATTCCGAAATATCCTGCCATTCCTCCTCCGAAAGCGGCCGCACTTCCAAGTCAATCCCAAAACACCGACAAGCCGCCGCACTCAAAGCATCAATTACAGTGGCGATTAAATCATCTCCCCCTTGAAATAAAGGTAACTTCACAGGAATTAATTCCTCCCCAAAAACTTGAGAAAACAAACCAATATCCGATCGCAAACGCATCGAACCATGCTGCAAAATAGCATCACCCCGGCGCAATTGCGCGCTACCAATTAACTTGCCGCCATCAGGTGTAACCAAATCCGCACCCGTAGCAGTACCAAAACAATTCGGATTGTGAATATAACCGCGCCCAGCTTCCCCGTAGTGCAAATCCACACCCATCGCCCGCCAACCCTCAATCAAAAACTCGCAAATAGTCTGATAAGCTTTCATGCGACTGCTGCCAAATCCCGACGCCACAACTGCGTAAGTTAAATCACCCTGGTGGAGCACGGCGCGCCCACCGCTAGGCCTCCTCACCAAATCCACAGGCGTTCCCTCCCAGGACAAATGCTGCCAAAACTCAGGCCACCGCTGCTGATGGTAGCCCAAGGAAATCGCCGCCGGTGCCCAGGTGTAAAATCGCAGAGTTGGCGGATTTTTCCCCGCTAGATGCTGTTGTAGCAGCCATTGGTCGATCGCCATCTGCACACTACCAGACGCTTGCAGCAGCGGAATTAAACGCCATACAGAATTAGCCATCAGTCTCAAATCCTGAGTTTCTACTCAATAAATTCACAGAATGTTTTAAAATTAGTAACAGTTTTTGTGTCCCTCTTCTAAATTAGTGCAAATTTCAAGCCCGCCCGTGCTTTTTTATAAATAACCAACCAGGAAAAATCATCGTAAAATCATGAGCAACAGTGTAATTGTCATCAACGACGAAAAATTTGAAACAGAAGTTCTGAAAGCAGAGCAACCAGTGCTTGCCTATTTTTGGGCATCTTGGTGCGGGCCTTGCAAACTGATTGCGCCTTCGATAGACTGGGTGGCTGCCAACTACAGCGACCTGAAAGTGGTTAAAATGGAAATTGACCCTAATCCGAATACTGTCAAGCAGTATAAAGTAGAAGGAGTCCCAGCACTGAGACTGTTTAAAAATGCCGAAGTAGTCCTTTCCCATGAGGGAGCGATTACTAAACAAACTTTGATCGGTTTGCTCGACGGTCACTTATAAAATTTTGAATTGATTCGGGAGTTTCCAACTCCCAAGTCACAACTATAACAATCCCAAAGAATTTGTAAACATCTCTCTTTTCTCCTCAATCTTCCTCTCTGACTCTGCGCCCTCTGCGCTCTCTGCGGTTAAAAAACATTCTCTAAAGAACCATCAAAAAGAATCATTTTTCAGCGATTTAAAATGATTTATTAATATCGCCAAAACTTACAAAAATATGCAATTTGCCCAACGTTTAGAACCCCTCAAATTTAATGTATTTGCCGACATGGATCGGGCGAAAACTCTAGCCAGAGCCGCCGGACAAAATGTGATTGACTTGTCTCTGGGTTCTTCGGATTTGCCAGCGGCTGCTCACATTACAGATGCGATCGCCCTTTCGCTATCCGATCCTAGCACCCACGGCTATTTACTGTTTAACGGAACCCGCTCTTTCCGAGAAGCCGCAGCTTGCTGGTACGAACAAAAATTTGGAATTTCAGTCAATCCCGAAACAGAAGTGCTGCCACTAATTGGTTCCCAAGAAGGCACGGCGCATATGCCTTTAGCTGTACTAAACCCCGGAGATTTTGCTTTGCTGCTCGATCCGGGCTATCCTTCCCACGCGGGCGGTGTGTATTTGGCGGGCGGTCAAATTTACCCGATGCCAATATTAGCAGAAAATCAGTTTTTGCCAGTATTTGAAGATATTCCGATGCCTGTATTAGCCCAATCGAAGATGATGGTTTTGAGCTATCCTCACAATCCTACAACTGCGATCGCCCCGCTGGCATTTTTTGAGAAAGCCGTGGCTTTTTGTCGCCAACACGAGCTCGTTTTAGTGCACGATTTCCCCTATGTTGATTTGGTGTTTGACGATTCCGTAGGGGCGGTGGATGGTGCGCGCCCGCCCTCGGATATCGAGGAATTGCGTAAATTGATGGCGCCGTCGATTTTTCAGGCGGATCGAGATAAGAGTGTGGCGATCGAGTTTTTCACGCTATCCAAATCCTACAGCATGGGAGGTTTTCGAGTCGGATATGCGATCGGCAATCCCGAACTAATTGCAGCCCTGCGACAAGTTAAAGCCACAGTAGACTTCAACCAATATTTAGGGATTTTGAACGGAGCGAGTGCGGCATTAACAGGCCCCCAAGATACCGTCACAACCAGTGTACAAACCTTCAGAAAACGGCGGGATGCCTTTGTAAATGCGCTGAGCGCGATCGGCTGGGAAGTATCCGTACCCCCTGCCACCATGTACGTCTGGGCGAAACTACCAGCACCTTGGGCCTCGGATTCGGTGAAATTTTGCACTCAGCTAGTACAGAGTACAGGAGTCGCAGCTTCCCCCGGCGCCGGTTTCGGGAAATCAGGAGAAGGCTACGTGCGATTTGCCTTAGTTGAGTCACCAGAAATTTTGGAAGCAGCAGTTAAAAAAATTGCTGAGTTTCTCAATTAATTTCTCAATGACAAAGATTGCATTCATGCACTCTCCTAAGAATGAAATTATCTGCGTTGCATCTGCGTTGATCCGCCTAGATCTGCGGTTGACTTATCAATCAAAGATTTATGCAATAAGTCTATTGAGCGATCGGCTTTTTTGGATTTAATACCAATTCTGAAAAGAATGGCACTTTTCAAAATGGGTATAAGTTCAAACTACTAGCACTTACGCACGGGGATCAGAAACGGGGTTTTTCACGCAAAGAATTCGTTACAGCCCATCAAAACGGTAAAAACCCGGTTTCTCGGAGTCGGAATGCGTAAGTGTTGTATCGTTATTTCTACCTAAAGGAATAGATATTTGCACGGAGTATCTGTCACAATGTTGAGAAATGTTAACGCGAGACATCTTGAGAATTACCAGTTCCGCTCACCCACTCTAAAAAACCTTGAAATGAATTCTGTCGGGGCAGCGATTGTTCCGTAGCGGCGATCGCACATCCCAAAAATACCACGCTTCCCAAAATTGCCAGCAGCGGAAAATGCTTACCCAGCCCAAAGTCCCGCTGAAGGCGAGCTAGTGGCCTGCTCTCTCGCCTGAGCATCTTTCCTACCGTCAATTGTTTGAGACTAAAAGGATCGCGGACAAAATGGCCACTCCAGCTAATTACCATATGAGAATGGCAGTGGGGACAGGTGAATAGTCCGCTGACCATTCCGACTGGGCCCACGACGCTGGAACGATGGCAAATCGGGCAAGTGACAGAATGAGTGTTATAGGTGGGAGCGTTCATAACTGTTTTTCTTGAGTAAAAAACCAACAACTAATTTAGAGCCTGCGTTAACGCCTGGGGCATAGACCTTTATAGGCACTTTTCCTTAATTCCTAGTTTACCGCTCGAATCGGGTCGATCGGAGCTGACTGTTTGGGAAAACCTTCAAATTGCCAATCCCGCAACGAGTGCAAGTCGGGAGCGCAGGTGAGATTGTATTGCAGCGGAGTAACGGTTATCTTGTTGTGGCGAATAGCCTGTACGTCTGTAGGAATATCATGCGGCACGGCCAGATCTAGGGTTTCTTCTACATCTTCTAACAATTCCCCAGCTAGCCAATAATAAGTTTTGCCGCGCGGATCGGTGCGCTTTTGAAATATGTCGAAATAGCGGCGAATGCCTTGACGGGCGATCGCAACTCCGGTAATTTCTGCTTGTGTAACCGCTGGTATGTTGACATTCAACAGCATCGGTTTCAGCATTGGCTGTTTTTCCAACTGTCCCAGCAAGGTGACAGCGAAATCTACCGCCGGCCCAAATTCCTGGGAAGTATAGCTGGCGAGGCTGAAAGCAATGCTGGGAATGCCTTCCATGATTCCTTCCATTGCCGCCGAAACCGTGCCCGAACAGATGATGTCCGTGCCTAAATTCGGCCCGTGGTTGACGCCGGAAATCACAAAATCCGGCGGTTTGTCAAGTAAAGCCCACAAAGCTAGTTTCACGCAGTCGGCGGGAGTGCCCGAACAAGCCCAAGCTGTGACGGCGGGATCAAAAACAGATTCGACAATTTCGGCGCGGATGGGTTGGTGTAGTGTGAGGCCGTGGCCCGTAGCGGAGCGCTCTCTGTCGGGACAGACTACACTCACGTCGTGGCCGGCGGCGGCGAGAGCGTTGGCGAGGCTACGGATGCCTTGGGCAAAGATGCCGTCGTCGTTACTAATTAAAAGTTTCATTGAAATTTTTAGAGGCCTGAGAATAATCTTAAACTAGATTCAAGTAGGGCGATCGCTCTAACATCCAATTACCTATTACGAATTATCCGTAACTACCGAAAATCTAAAATCTACAATCTAAAATCTCCAAGACTGTCGAGCCAAAATTGCGCTAAACTCAGCTTGGCTCAAAACTGCCATCAATGTGACAACTCCACACACTGAACGGAAGACCGTCGAGCGTGTGGGCTTCTTAAGAAATTAGGGAGCGTGTCCCACCGTCTCAGTGGCTCGTTAAACTCTTGGTCGCTACGTTTGTTCAGAATATATAGGCACTTCAGCGTACAGGTTTGGTAAACCGTTTTCTAGCGCTGAACACTGCGGTCAGTAATTAAACATACCTCTGGAGTTAAGGGGAAAGTGTTGCTGATGAAAACCTGGACAAACATTGACGAAGAAAACCACTCCGTAAGGAGTTGAACTTAAATTAGTTCAAAGAATAATTCCCTCACTATACTTATTTAGAGTGGGGGATTCTTTTAAAAACAATAAAGAACTTATTGTGCTTTGATGTCCTCATCCACACGCTCACGGCTCAACGCTTACGGCGTAGGAGGCTCAGGGCGTCTGGAATCCTCATCTTCAGCAAGTCTTTCATCCCACACTAACCGAAGTGGTATAGTGTGGGGATTCCCGTCTGTCTAGCTAAAATCTAAAATCTAAAATCTAAAATCAAGATGACTGTCCAACTAAGCGACATTGAAACTCAACTAGAAACCCTCGGCCAAGAGTCAAAAAGTGCGATCGCCACGGCGAATACCCTCGAACAACTAGAACAGTTGCGCGTCGGCTACCTCGGCAAAAAAGGCCAACTCTCTCAAATTTTAGGCATGATGGGCAAATTGTCTGCCGATCAGCGGCCCAAAGTAGGCGCGATCGCCAATACTGTAAAAGAAGCCCTCCAAGCCGACTTAGAAGACAAACGCGCCGCCCTCCAAACCGCCCAAATTCAAGCCAAATTAGCCTCACAAACCCTCGATGTCACCATGCCGGGGATTTTCAGTCCCCAAGGCCGAATTCACCCCTTAAATGCCGTCATAGACCGCGCTCTCGATATCTTTGTCGGGCTGGGTTACACCGTCGCCAACGGCCCGGAAATGGAAACAGATTATTACAACTTCGAGGCGCTAAATACTCCGCCCGACCACCCGGCGCGGGATATGCAAGATACATTTTACCTGCCCGGTGGCGACTTGCTAAGGACTCAGACATCATCGGTGCAAATTCGCTACATGGAACAGCACAAACCGCCGATTCGGATTGTTTCTCCCGGCCGCGTTTACCGCCGCGATACTGTGGATGCTACTCACGCAGCAGTTTTTCACCAAATCGAACTTTTAGCAATTGGTGAAAATCTGACATTTACTGACTTGAAAGGCACAATTAAAGAGTTTTTGCGGCAAATGTTCGGGCAAGATTTGCCAATTCGTTTCCGCACGAGTTACTTTCCGTTTACAGAACCTTCTGCTGAAGTTGATTTGCAGTGGAACGGCAAATGGCTGGAAGTTTTGGGCTGCGGCGCGGTAGATCCAAATGTTCTTAAAGGAGTCGGTTTAGATCCAGAAAAATATACTGGATTTGCGGCTGGTTTTGGTGTGGAGCGGTTCGCAATGGTACTTTATGAAATTGACGATATTCGCCGGGTTTATTCTAGCGATTTGCGTTTTTTGCGGCAATTTTAAATGATGGATTGCGATCGGTTTGAGGTTCGGTATAGAGGTTTCTGTCAATGCAGAGCGATGCTTTTGGTTTCGAGGAATGAGAAAAGGGCGAAAAAACACGATCTCATGTCCGAATAGTATCACCCCGATTGAATTGGTTTTGAGTGAGGATTTTAGTATTTGGGACAAGAAGGACTAAAATCCTTACTACGAACCTTTAATACTTTTGGTTTTTAGTAAGGACTTTAGTATTTGCCAAAAGAAAGACTAAAGTCCTCACTACGAACCTTTAATACTTTTGGTTTTTAGTGAGGACTTTAGTATTTTTCAAAAGAAGGACTAAAGTCCTCACTAGGAACCTGTTTGACAGTGGTGGGGAGAGTCAACACGATCTGATTGATTGTCTAGTTAAAAGCATCCTTGATGCTGTCAACAGCGCGCTCCACAGCATTCTTGGTGTTATCTACTGCTTTCTGAGTGCGAGCAGAATCTTCCTCTGCTCTTTTCTCGATTGTAGCGGCATCTTTCTTCGCTTTGCGCTCGGCCAAACTACCATCTTCTGATGCTCGATCGACTTTAGCAGCATTTGTCTTGGCTGTTTCCTTCACCTTCTCTTCTGTATCTCGGATGAAGTTCTTGGCTCTTCCAGCATCTGTGCTCGCTTTGTTTTGAACTTGATCGCCCAAATCTGCTGCTGCGATCGAGCTTACAGCAGGAGAGGCCATTGCTGCGGTGTTCGAGAACAACGAACTCTGCCAAACAAATGCCATCGCTGACACGCAAAGCACAGTTGCAGCTAGATAGCGCCCGACGGTCGAAATCCGTTTGATAAAATAATTCAGTTTCATAGAATACAAAATCAGATATGACATTCTATTTTTACTCGATTTGGGCGATCGGTTAAACCATTCTCCAGATAGAGGTTATCCGGCGACGACTTCTTATAAAAAATCAGTCTTTTGATAGATTGAAGCAAAAAAACTGAGTCAATTTGAGATTTTAGACTAGAGATTTTAGATCTAAAAATTGACTCCAAAGCCGCTCTCTGGAAGGATAAACTAAAATCACTAAATTTTGATAATTTAGATGCAAGAATTGACTTTACAGATGAATCTGGGCGTTCTTCCACTTGCTGCCACTGTCTATTTTTCGCGGTAATTTTAAGTAAGGTGCGATCGCAGGTGACGCATTTAAACTGTTGACTGTTGACTTTCCCACTCTCTCCCACTCTCAGTCTCCCCTGCCCTGCCATAACGAGCCATCGATCGGCGTAGCAGCTTAATTTGTCCTTGCTTAACTCACCAAATATTAAGCTATATAAATCAAAATTGACTTATCCCCATAAAAATGTTATGTGAACGTGGGTATGGAATAGAAATCTATTTTTTGCTATATTGGCCTGCAATTAAGATAATGATTGTGGTTAAGTGAGGAGTTGAACGGATGAAAAATTTGAATTGCTGGAACAAACCCGCTGCATTCCTGGGCGCGATCGCGATCGTAGCCGGAAGTTTGCAGGCGACTGCGATCGGTGTTACCGCCCTACCAACATCCACTACCAGTCAGGATGCTGAAAATATTTCCTTTGAAAACAGCACCACCTTTCAAATAGCCCAAGCTGACAGCCTTTGTCGCAAAGTCAATCCCAAAGAAGGTTTGACCGTTCGCCAGAACCCAGACCCCAAATCTCCGAGAGTTGGCGGTGTAGCAATGAATACTAAGGTAACGCTGTTCCAAGGCGCTACTTCTGTTAAAGCCTCCGACGGCCGCCTCTGGATTCAAATTACCGCTCCCGTCAAAGGGTATGTGGCTAGCGGATATCCCAAAGACGAAAGTAATTTAGTTTCGTGCACAACAGCAAGCGCAACTCCAGCGCCAGCACCAGCACCAGCACCAGCACCGGCGCCAGCACCAGCGCCAGCACCAGCACCAGCACCAGCGCCAGCGCCAGCGCCAGCACCAGCGCCAGCGCCAGCGCCAGCACCAGCACCGACACCCAGTCCAAGTCCTGCACCGACACCAGCACCGGCACCGACACCCAGTCCAAGTCCTGCGCCCGCACCGACACCAGCACCGACACCAGCACCGACACCAGCACCGACACCAGCACCAGCACCTGCACCGACACCAGCACCTGCACCTGCACCTGCAACGGGCCCTGTCAGTCTGTGCCGCCAAGTAGAACCTCGCGTAGCGCCGAAGGGTCTAGCAATCCGCACGGAGCCTTCAAAAACTGCTGCTGTTAAAGGTGGCGTAGCGGCTAACGGTCAAGTAACGCTAGTGCCGAATTTCCAGTTAGTGAAAGACAAGAATGGAGAAGACCGCAATTGGGTTGAGATTTCCGCCCCTGTACCCGGATTCATCTCGGCTGGAAACTTGATCATGTGCAAGTAGACTTCTGATTAACAGTTGACAGTTGACAGTTGACAGTTGACAGCGAAGTTTTTAGGCTGGAGCTTAAATCCCCGGCCTAAAAACAATCCACCTAAAGATGGGGGCTTAAATCCCCTGTGCTTTGGCTATTTCGGTCGAATTAATTATCGGCAATTCATCCCAGGTGATATCGTGCAGGCGATCGCGATTATTCAGAAACCATCAAACTTTTGCGGTGCGGGTTTCTAGGCGCTGATGGGTAATAAGCAAAAAGCCGATCGACCTTTCTACAGACAGCGCCCGCTTGCCCAATTTTGGTGTCCGCGATTTGGTTGACACTGAGATTGTCGGCCAATCCAGACAATTTCCCATTTATTTTGCCTGAGTCTGAGCTCGATGCGGTGCCGCATTCCGGCAACAGAATCGTCAGCTAAACCGATGACAGTTTGGACAATTACGGCGGTGTCTCGCGTGGGATATTCAACTGAAATTTGGTCGCTTTTTCTGCCTTCAGATTCTCGATCGAGAATAAAGAGTTTGGCAGCGATATCTTTGGGGTTGGAGACGGTGATTTTGCGATCGGCAATGAACTGTTTGGGGTTAATTGTTTCATAACCCGATCGACTTGCCGGCTGTGTAAGTGCTGCGACGGGAAGTTGGATGCAGGCGAACACAGCTAGGAAAAAGAGCGATCGCACCAGAGTTAATTTATTCATTAGACTTCAGATTGTGCCAAAAAACTTTGTCTCCGAGCTGCAAAAGCTGCCATGTCTGCCTCCGTTACTTGCGTTTGCTGCCAAGAGGGACGGGCAAGCAGTGGATCGCACCAAGCTGTAATTTTAGGATAGCAGTCTCGCGTGAACACCAACCAAAGACATCCAAGGGACAACCTTGCATTTAATAGTGCGATCGGTGCAAGACTCGCCAGCGTCCCGATCGCACTATAATAAAAAATGCTTTTTTCACTAATGAGATGCTCCCAATTTATGTACTTCAAGTCGAGTTTTAGACGAGTCTTGAAAATGATGGAAACGCCACAGCAGCTTGCAACTTCTGTGGCGTTTTGTTATGAGAATAGCGGACTTTCGCCGCCAATTCTAACCCTCAGAACGGAAGAGATTTGATGATAGGAAATCCAAGGAGCCGATCGCCCCATTAACCCCCACCAGATTCGCTAAAACCTGACCACTTCCTGCGACTCGCAGCAACGTACCGTCAGGAGTGGCGCTAAATTGTAACTGCTGGAAACTCACGCCGCCAGTCAAAACAAACTTATCGACGCCTACCTCGAAGTTAATCACAGTATCGATGCCACCGTCAGCACCCAACACAAATTGATCGCTCCCAAGCCCTCCAATTAAAGTATCCTCGCCTGCGCCACCAAACAGCCAGTCATCGCCAGCACCGCCGTTGAGAATGTCGCTATCTTTACCTCCGTAGAGGGTGTCGTTGCCAGCATCTCCGTTGATGTTATCTTGCCCTTCATTGCCGTAGAGCAAGTCATCGCCGTCACCGCCGTTGATGCAGTCTTGCTGGTCGTTTGCGCCCACCGCGAAACCCCGGTTATCGGAGCGATCGCCGCTTATGGTATCGTTGCCCTCGCCACCGCAGAGTTCATCACTACCGTCACCGCCGTAAATCAAGTCGTTGCCGAGATCTCCGTGTACGAGGTCATTATTTTTGCCGCCGTAAATTTTGTCGTTGCCTTCACCGCCACTGATGGTATCGTCAGCTTCATCGCCGAACAGCGCATCAGCACCATCACCACCAAAGAGCCAGTCCTGGCCGTTGACATCTTGAGCTCGACTGCGAGCGCCGCCGTACATGGTGTCATCGCCGCTGTCGCCGACAAGGGTATCAGAACCGAGTTCGCCCCAAATCAAGTCATTATCTTTGCCGCCCCAAACGCCATCGTTGCCTTTGCCAGCTTGGACGGTATCATTACCGTTGCCGCCGCCGATAATGTCGTTGCCGGTATCACCAAAGATTAAGTCTTGTTCGCCGGTATCCCCGATTGACTGGGAACTGCCGCTGTCGCCGAGCAGAGTATCGGCTCCTTCGCCGCCGTAGAGGGTATCTGAGCCTAATTGACCGTAGATCAGGTCATTGCCTTTGCCTCCGTAAGCGCGATCGTTATCTTTGCCTGCAACCAGCGTATCGTCGCCTTCTTGGCCGCTGAGGAAGTCGTTACCGAAGCCTCCGTAGAGCAAGTCGCGTCCTTGGAAGTCAACGATCCTTTTGTTGTTGGTGCCGCCGAACAAGGAGTCCTCGCCGGTGCCACCAATCAACGTATCCGAGCCGAGTTCGCCCCAGATGAGGTCATTGTCTTTGCCTCCTACGGCAATATCGTTATCTTTTCCGGCATGGATAGTATCGTTTCCCTCGTTACCGTTAATGATGTCATTGCCAGCGCATCCGAAGATCAAATCGCCATTGTCGTCAGCGCTAGCGGAGTTATCGTTGCCGTTGTCTCCCAAAATCGTATCGGCACCTTCATCTCCAAACAGGGTGTCAGAGCCTAAGTCTCCTGAAATCCAGTCGTTCTGTTTGCCAGCATGGATGATATCGTTGCCATCGCCGCCATAGGCAATATCGGTGTCAGTATCCGCAAAAATCGTGTCATTGCCTTCGTCGCCGTGAATTTCATCAGCGCCATTTTGACCTAAAAGCAGGTCATTGCCTTGCAAACCGAGGATTTTTTGGTTGCCTTTGGTGTCTGCGATCAAGTCATCGCCATTGGTTCCTTTGGTGGTTTGTCCCTCTCCAAGTTGCGAAATCGGTCGGACAAATCTCACTGCGGGCGGTTGCTGTGGCGGTGCAAAGTTAATTCCCGGTTTTTCAGGAATGGGCTGACACAGACAGTCGGTATCTGGTTCGGCGATCGGATTTGAGATACCGGGCGCGGGCGTTGGTGTGGGTGTAGGTGTGAGTGGGGGAACAGTCCCAACCGGCCTCAAGATAGCAGCAACATTAGCGCTAGCGGGGCTGACTTTGCCGAGGTTGTCCGTGGCGGTGTAGCTGAAAGTTGCTCCGTTAAAGTCGCCTGTGGATTTGAAAAATAGTTGTCCTATTTGTGCCGGAGTCAGGACTTGACCTGCTGTCACGGGTACGTCGCCGTTGACTGGATCTGATAAGAACAGGACTCCTTGGTTGGCTGGGGGGACGCTGGTGATGGTGTAAGAGACGATCGACCCATCGGGGTCACTTCCTCCCAATCCCAACACCTGCACGATGCCGTTAGTCGGAACCGTGAAGTTAACATTGTTAATCGATGGCGGTTGGTTGGAAGTCGGGGAGATAGCGGCAACTGTAGCAGTGGCGGGGCTGGTAGCGCCGCTGTTATCTGTGGCGCTGTAGCTGAAATTTGCGCCGGTAAAGTCGCCTGTGGATTTGAAAAATAGTTGCTGAATCTGTGCCGGAGTCAGGACTTGTCCGGGTGTCACCGCTACGCCACCGTTGGCTGGATCTCCTAAAAACAGGATTCCTTGGGCGGATGGGGGCAGGGTGTTGATCGTGTAAGAGGCGATCGACCCATCGGGGTCACTTCCTCCCAATCCCGGCACCCGCGCGCTGCTGTTGGGGTCTACCGTGAAGTTAGCATTGTTGGTTACTGGCGGTAAGTTTAGGGGATTTGGTGTGGGAGTTGATGCTGTTGAACCGAGAGTAGCGGTAGCCAGGGGACTAACTGCGCCGTTGTTGTCTGTGGCGCTGTAGGTAAAATTGGCACCGGTAAAGTTGCCTGTGGATTGGAAAAATAGTTGTCCTATCTGTGCCGGTGTCAAAACTTGACCCGGTGTCACGGCTACTCCGCCGTTGGCTGGATCTCCTAAAAACAGGACTCCTTGGGCCGCTGGCGGCAAGCTGTCGATGGTGTAAGAGGCGATCGACCCATCCGGGTCACTTTTTCCCAATCCTGGAATTTGTGCGGTGCTGTTGGGCCCTAGGGTGAGGTTAGTATTGTTGGCTGCTGGCGGTTCGTTGGGAGTTGGTACTGGAATCGGTATTGGTAATGGTGTGGGAGTGGGTGTTGGTACTGGTGGTTGGTTGGGAGTCGATCCTGTGGAACCGAGATTCGCGTTAGCTGGGGGGCTAACTGCGCCGCTGTTATCTGTGGCGCTGTAGCTGAAATTGGCACCGGTAAAAGTCCCTGTGGATTGGAAAAATAGTTGTCCTATCTGTGCCGGTGTCAAAACTTGACCTGGTGTCACGGCTACTCCGCCGTTGGCTGGATCTCCTAAAAACAGGATTCCTTG
>NZ_JAUBVX010000019.1:26564-94148 GCF_036706065.1 Microcoleus sp. A2-C3
TGTGCCGGTGTCAAAACTTGACCTGGTGTCACGGCTACTCCGCCGTTGGCTGGATCTCCTAAAAACAGGATTCCTTGGGCGGATGGCGGCAGGGTGTTGATGGTGTAAGAGGCGATCGACCCATCGGGGTCATTTCCTCCTAATCCCGCAACCGGCGCGCTGCTGTTTGGCCCTACCGTGAGGTTAGTAGGTGTCGCGGATGGCGGTTGGTTTGGTGTCAGAGTCGTGGTGACACTCGCACCGGGTGCAGTACCGTCATTGTTGCCGGGAGTCGGGTCAGGGGTAGAGGACTGACTCTTGGCGGTGTTGCTGACGCTGCCGGATGCAGGTGCGATGAAGCGGATGCTGCGCCTGACGCTCTGTGTGTTGGTTAAAGTGACAAGGGGGAAGGTGACGATACCTGTAATGCTATCGTAGGTACCGCTGTCGGAGATGCTGACTCCTGTTAAGCCGGGAATGATGCTGTCGGTAATTGTGACGTTATCTGCTGTGCTCGGCCCGTTGTTTTGGGTAACGATGTCATAACTCACTATCGAGCCTGGTGCACTGTTGAGAGTACCGCTTTTGGTGGTAATCACATCGGCACTGGGTGTCAGAATCGTGGTGACACTCGCACCTGTTGCAGTACCGTCATTGTTGCCGGGAGTCGGGTCAGGGGTAGAGGAGTTACTCTTGGCGGTGTTGCTGACGCTGCCGGATGCAGGTGCGATGAAGCGGATGCTGCGCCTGACGCTCTGTGTGTTGGTTAAAGTGACAAGGGGGAAGGTGACGATACCTGTAATGCTATCGTAGGTACCGCTGTCGGAGATGCTGACTCCTGTTAAGCCGGGAATGATGCTGTCGGTAATTGTGATGTTATCTGCTGTGCTCGGCCCGTTGTTTTGGGTAACGATGTCATAACTCACTGTTCCGCCCGCTGTACTGTTGAGAGTACCGCTTTTGGTGGTAATCACATCGGCACTCGGAGTCAGAGTCGTGATGACACTCGCACCGGGTGCAGTACCGTCATTGTTGCCGGGAGTCGGGTCAGGGGTAGAGGAGTTACTCTTGGCGGTGTTGCTGACGCTGCCGGATGCAGGTGCGATGAAGCGGATGCTGCGCCTGACGCTCTGTGTGTTGGTTAAAGTGACAAGGGGGAAGGTGACGATACCTGTAATGCTATCGTAGGTACCGCTGTCGGAGATGCTGACTCCTGTTAAGCCGGGAATGATGCTGTCGGTAATTGTGACGTTATCTGCTGTGCTCGGCCCGTTGTTTTGGGTAACGATGTCATAACTCACTATCGAGCCTGGTGCACTGTTGAGAGTACCGCTTTTGGTGGTAACGACATCGGCAAAAGGGGTAATAGTAGTTAGGGCTTGAGAAATGGGTTGGGAACTATTGTTGTTAGCTTTATTAGGGTCGAAAGTGCTGGAGGTGCTATAGGCAGTGTTAGTTAAAATAGTCCCTGGTGTTGCGGGAACTGTTGCGGTGATGGTGCGGACTTCGCTATCACCGTTAAGGATCGGAATCGCCGGCCAGATGACATTCCTGGTAACAGAGTCGTATGTGCCACCGTTGTCAGCGCTGACGAAAGTTAAGCCTGCAGGCAGTGGATCTTGAATCAGGACGCTTTCGGCGCTGTTTGGCCCGTTATTTGTGGAGGTGATTGTGTAGATAATGTTGCTGCTGGGTATGGCGTACAGCGGGCCTTTTTTAACAATGGAAACGTCGGCTTGGAGTGTAGGCTCATCTATACTTTCGACGAGGATATTGTTGACTTCGTGAATGTTTGTACTTCCTCCTGTGGCAGCAGCAAAGCCAAATTTAAAAGTAGATGGAACTATTCCGTTTATCGTCGATAAATCTGCGATCTCGATCAGTATTTCGCCCGGATCAAAAGTACCGTTCTGGTCCAAGTCTAAGGCAACTGTCAGACGGTTAGGTGCTATTGTCGAAGTCGGAGGTAATAGGGTAATTTGGACGCTTCTTTTAGTATTAGGATCGGTGCGATTGGTGGCATTTTCATTATCTATGCCAATGGGAACGGAAGCGTTAGTTATAAAACTATAGGTTCTGCTTTCGCTGCCTCTAATTCCTATTGAATCTTTTGTAATTCCGGGACCACCTACACGCCCGAAAGTAGCTCGTGCTGGTGGGAGGGGTTGCTCCTCGGAAAAATTGCCAAACTCGTCTAATCCTATACCTAAGTAACCTCCTGAAATACCCTCTGAGTTCAGAGCAGGAGTGAGACTATTATTGCTAGCATAGCCGAGAGATCCGCCAAAGCCTCCGGCTTTTGTTGGCGTTGCTGTTCCGTTAATCAGGAAAAAACTAAGGCCATCGGCACCCTCGGTGCTCGTACCTTTGTTATACGAAAATAAATCAAAGGTAACTCTCAGACCCCCTGTCGCAGAGATGGGGTTGTTGTAGAGAACATAAGCTGATTGGTTATTCGCGTTTGATGTTAATCTCAAAGCTCCACCGCCTGCTGGATCGTTATTTCCTAAACTGGGAATAACACCGGAATTGGCGGCACCTGCGGTTAAACCTGGTTGAGTGGAAGTACCAGCAATTCCATATATCCAAGGCCCGACTACTGTTGAGTTTTTAAAGTCTTCAGATACTAAGGTAGCTAGGACTGATGTGTAGTTTTCTAGGACTTCTTTTTCAAAGGCTAGTTCGGCATTGATTTGTCCTGTGGTAATTTCTAATTTCCAGTCGCCTCCTAGTGCTGCGCTTCCAGTTGGGTTTTGGGATGCTGCAATATTTGCTCCGGTGAATTCCTTAATTTTTTGTATGAATTTTAGGCCGGCTTCGCCTGCGGCTATGTTGCAGCCGTAAAGTAGAATGCTGGCGGATTTGCTGAGGGCTTTTCCCCACTGCTGCAATTGGTTGCTGTAGGTTTCTAGGTTGTCAATATTCAGTTCTGTAGAGCCGATCGCGATTGCTGCTTCTCGGCCGTGAGAAACTATGTGTAGGCTGTTGATGTTTTGACGATGACGCAAAATTTCGGTGATTTGGTCGATCGCCTCCCTGGTTTGACTGAGTACAAATACTTCCGTTCCTGCTTTGATCCCACCGATCAATTGCCGGTAGTTTTCTACTCTGGAGTCAACCACCACTAGAGATTTTTTGGCTTCAGGCTCTGCTTGAGAGCTGGTTCCTGCAAAAAAAAAGTTGTTTTTAGTGACCATATTTTTAGATTTGGGTATTTTGACGGCTGACATATGCGACATTTTGGGGATCATTTTCATGATCCGTTGATTTACTTATCCGTTCTAACCTACCCCTTTAAAAAAAATCGATCAACAACAAAATATAAATTCTTAATAAATTTTATTAAACCAAAAAATCAATACTTACGTGTGTTTTGTTGAGTTTAAATTTTTAGACCAAATTGGACGGGGAATGCTATGGCACCGAAGCTAGCGCCTAATGACTACTCAACACAAAGCTTTGATGTGGAAAGGTTTTCAGGATTTTACAGCTATAGTTAAGTCTTGTTTTTTTGAGCGTAGACAGTGCCATAAAATTGAAAGCGCGATCGCCCGCCATACAAAATCCGGCTTGAATACCCCTTTTATTTTTTAGTCTCTCTGGACTCGAACCCCGGTTTATGCAAGATCGGTTTCAAGCATTAAGTTTTATAAAAGGGGGTTCTTAACCCGGATTAAATATTACTTACGCATGGCTAAAAAAGGCAGTAATGTAGGTGACGCGAGCGTACTTAGTGCGGATAAAAGTATTACTTATTACCGAGGCTTTACCGTAAATCCACTGAAAAATATGTTTTTGAGAATTGGAAAGTTTTTAATTTTAGATTCGATTTACTCCTGTTTCCAGCTTGACATTGCCGCTAAACTAACTGAAAAAAGCATTCTCAAAAAAATGTCAGAATGACCGCTAAAACATACAAAAATTAATATTAAGAAAAATCATGATTTGTGGGGTTGACAATTTTTCTTGATTTATGTTATGTGATAGCTGGTTTCTGCTGCGAACAGCGGTGAAATATCGCAGGATTGGGGGCAAAAATTAGACGAATAATTGCATAAATCTTTGATGAATGCGTCAACCGCAGATTTAAGCCAGATCAACGCAGATGCAACGCAGATACATTCACCCCCAATCCCGCGCTAGTTAAACGTTAATATCGAGTTCGCGCACCAAAAAAGCCCATTCATCTGCCAATTCTTCAATAACTTTAGCGGTAGGTTTGCCACCCCCATGTCCCGCTTTAGTTTCGATCCGAATTAACACTGGCTTTTCTCCCACGTGAGTTGCTTGCAAAGCCGAAGCAAACTTAAAACTGTGCGCCGGAACCACTCTGTCGTCATGATCCGCAGTTGTAATCATTGTCGCCGGATAAGCCGTTCCCGCTTTCAGATTGTGCAGCGGAGAATAGCCGTGAATGGTAGGAAATTCTGCCGGATTGTCCGCCGAACCATATTCAGGAACCCAGGCATGACCAATGGTAAATTTGTGGAAGCGCAACATATCCAGGACACCGACAGCCGGCAACGCTGCACCGAACAATTCCGGCCGCTGAGTCATGCAAGCCCCCACCAATAAACCGCCATTGCTACCACCTGCGATCGCCAATTTAGCCGGTTTGGTATACTTATTTTCGATCAACCATTCAGCAGCGCTGATAAAGTCATCAAAAACATTTTGCTTGTTCAACTTAGTGCCAGCTTGGTGCCAGGATTCGCCGTACTCGCCGCCACCGCGCAAACAGGCTGTCACATAAACTCCGCCCATCTCCACCCACACCACCCTGCTAAGAGAAAAACTTGGAGTCAGCGAGATACTAAAACCACCATAACCGTACAGATAAGTGGGGTTGTTACCATCTAGCTGCAAGCCTTTTTTGTGCGTGATAAACATCGGTACTTGCGTACCGTCTTTGCTGGGATAAAATACTTGTTTTGTCTCGTAATCCTCTGGATTGAAATCAACCTTTGGCTGCCGATAAATCGTACTTTCATCCGTCAGCATATTGTAGCGATAGATTGTATTCGGAGTCGTGAAGCTGGTGTAAGCATAAAAGCTTTCCGTGTCCTGCCGCTTGCCGCCCAATCCTCCCGCCGAACCGATTCCCGGTAAAGCAATATCTCGCACAAAAGAGCCGTCTAGGTTGAATATTTTAATCTGAGTGTAGGCGTCTTTCAGGTAGGAAGCAATAAATTGATTATTTAGGATGCCAATGCCTGCGAGGGTTTCGGCTGCTTCCGGGATAATTTCTGTGAATTGACCTTGACTGTCAGCGCCAGCGAGAGATGATGGTGGTGGGTTGTTGGTGTCGATCGCAATTACGCGGCCCAGCGGTGCATTCAAGTCCGTTTGAAACCAGAACAATGAGCCTTCGTTATCAATGAAACTGTACTCAGCCTCGAATTTGTTAATGAGTTCGACAATGCTTGATTCCGGTGCGGTTAAATCCTTGTAAAAAATTAGGTTTTGCGGGTTAGTGCCGAGCCAAACTGATACAATCAAATACTTGCCGTCTTCCGTAACGCCGCCGCTAAATCCCCATTCTTTTTCGTCAGGGCGATCGCAAATTAATACATCTTCAGATTGCGGAGTGCCGAGCTTGTGGTAGAATAGCTTTTGATAATAGTTAACGTCTTCGTGTTTAGTTTTTTCGTTTGGTTCATCGTAGCGGCTGTAAAAAAAACCTTTACCGTCTTGAGTCCAGGATGCTCCTGAAAATTTAAGCCACTTTAAATGGTCTGATAAATCTTCCCCTGTTTCGACATTGCGAACTTTCCATTCTTGCCAATCGGAGCCAGAAGTTGACAAACCGTAGGCCATGAGTTTGCCGTCTTCAGTGATAGCTATGCCACCGAGAGCGACGGTTCCATCTTCCGAAAAAGTGTTGGGGTCAAGTAATACTTTTGGTTCGCCGTCGAGAGATGGTAAAGTATAGAGTACGGATTGATTTTGCAGACCGTCATTTTTGTAGTAGAAATAGCGATCGCCCTCTTTGAAAGGTATGCCGTATTTCTCGTAATCCCAGAGTTTAGTCAGTCGCTGTTTAATCTTTTCCCGCGCCGGAATTTGGCTGAGGTAGCCGAAGGTGACTTGGTTTTGAGCTTCCACCCAGGCTTGGGTTTCCTCTGAGTCGGGGTCTTCGAGCCACCTGTAGGGGTCGGATACTTGGACGCCGTGGTAATCGTCTGTTTGGTCGATTTTGCGGGTTGTGGGGTAGCTTAAAGGGCGATCGAATTTGGTCATATTTTTTCACTGTCAGTAACTTTGCTTAGTTTAACCTTTTTTGCAAACTTGCGATTGCGAACCTGAATAAAGCGATCGCACTTCCTTCTCTCCCATCTTCCTTCGTGTCCTTTGCGTCTTCGCGGTTCGTTTCTCTAACTTTTCAACTCAGCGATTGCCCGTTTTAAACTAATCCAATTCCCTCCTTCCTTCCAAAGCGCGAGCCAAAGTTACCTCATCCGCATATTCCAAATCTCCCCCCATCGGCAAACCAAAAGCTATCCGAGTAACCTTGGTAAAAGGTTTCAATAAATGACCGATATAAAGAGTAGTAGTTTCGCCTTCCACGCTAGGACTAATCGCAATAATTACTTCACTAATTTTTTGCTGGCTGACGCGCCGCACTAACGGTTGAATGTTCAATTGTTCCGGGCCAATTCCATCCATCGGCGAGATAACGCCGCCGACAACGTGATATTTACCGATGTATTCCCTGGTTTTTTCTAGGGCGATTACGTCGCGGGATTCTGACACTACACAAATGGTAGAACTGTCGCGGTTTGTGTTGCGGCAGATGTCGCAAACAGGTTCAGCGGATAAGTGAAAGCATACCTTACAAAAACCCACTTGTTTTTTGGCATCAATCATAGATTGAGCTAGGGCTTGCACGTCTTCTTCGGGTCGCTTTAAAATATGCAAAGCGAGTCGCTGTGCTGTTTTTGGCCCGACTCCTGGTAAGCGCTGCAATTGTTCGATTAAACGGGCTAAGGGTCGAGTGTACATGAAGTTCAGTTGACAGTTGACAGTTGACAGTTGATGGCGACCTCTACCAAGAAGGAAGAGGATTGGAGTAATGAATAGTCTGATTTTAATTTCTCGCCTTTAGGGGTTCCGGCTTTAAACTAATTTAACCTGATTACAAATTAAGACATGGTAATTGGTAATTGGTAATTAACAACTGACCATTGACTACTGACTGCTGACTACTGACTGCTGACTAATTAGCCTCCGCTAATCTTAGCTTTGTAGCCCATTTTTTTAAGGATTTCGGCAATCTTTTGTTTGTGTTCGCCTTGAATTTCAATTTCGTTGTCTTTAACTGTACCACCTGTGCCACATTGGGCTTTTAGCTGCTTGGCTAAATCTGCTAAAATTTCAGGTTTTCCCTGAAATCCACTGATGACTGTAACTGTTTTGCCGCCGCGTCCTTTTCGGGATGCTTCTACTTTCAGAGTTTGTTGATTTGGGGCAACTTCTGGGGTTCCTCGTTGCATGGCGGCTGAGTTGTCAGTGTTGCCAAACTCGGAGTAAACAATTCGTTTGCCGTCGGTTGTTTTGTTGTCTGAATCTTGGCGTTTGGATGCTGCCATATGTTATAATCCCTGAAATTTTTTTACGGGTATTTCTAGTTTGAGCGGATTGGGGTAAGGTTGCGATCGCTATGAATGCGCTCTCATCTTCTACTTATTGTATTAGCCCGTCAGTCGATTGGAGATTTGAGATCTACTCCATAGATGAATCTGGAAGCTTGAAATTTAGTTTCAAGTCTAAAATTTTTGGTTCTCCGCGACGATTTTCGGGGGCTGGTCTCTGTTTTTTGACGAGTCAAGGGTTGAAGGAATTATAATGAAATTTGTTCGATCGGCTCATCGTGCGCGATCGACTTTGGTACGATCGACTTTGGTGCGATCGACACGCCAGCCTCTAGCTTACCTGCGAATCTAAAAATCTAAAATCTAAAATCTAAAATCCTATGACTGTCACCCCCCTGCGCCTCACCACAGAAACCACCGCCCAACGCCCCGACTCCCTCGGCAGATTCGGCAAATTCGGCGGTAAATATGTGCCAGAAACCCTGATGCCGGCTTTATTCGAGCTAGAAGCAGCTTTTCACAAATACCGAAAAGATCCGGAATTTCAAGAGCAACTCCAAGGATTGCTCAAAGATTATGTCGGCCGCCCCAGCCCTTTGTATTTTGCCGAACGCCTCACAGATCACTACGCTAAAGCAGACGGAACTGGCCCGCAAATTTATCTCAAACGCGAAGATTTAAACCATACTGGAGCTCACAAAATTAACAACGCTTTAGCTCAAGCATTGTTAGCAAAACGCATGGGGAAACAGCGGGTAATTGCTGAAACTGGTGCTGGTCAACACGGTGTTGCTACTGCCACAGTTTGCGCTCGTTTCGGTTTGGACTGCGTTGTCTACATGGGCGTTCAGGACATGGAAAGACAGGCTTTAAATGTGTTTAGAATGCGCTTGATGGGGGCCGAAGTGCGGCCGGTGGCGGCGGGTACGGGAACGCTGAAAGATGCGACTTCCGAAGCGATTCGCGATTGGGTGACAAATGTTGAAACTACTCATTACATTCTCGGTTCCGTAGCGGGGCCGCATCCTTACCCGATGATGGTGCGCGATTTCCATGCGGTAATCGGTCAAGAAACGCGGGTTCAGTGTCAGGAAAAGTGGGGTGGTTTGCCGGATATTTTATTAGCTTGCGTCGGTGGCGGTTCTAATGCAATGGGTCTTTTCCACGAGTTTGTCGGGGAAGAAACTATTAGATTGATCGGTATTGAAGCGGCGGGCGAAGGTGTGGATACGGACAAACACGCTGCTACTTTGACTAAGGGAACTGTGGGTGTTCTGCACGGGGCGATGAGTTATTTGCTGCAAGATAATGAAGGTCAAGTGATTGAGCCACATTCGATTAGTGCTGGTTTGGATTATCCGGGCGTGGGGCCGGAACACAGTTATTTGAAGGATGCGGGACGGGCTGAATATTACAGTGTCACCGATCAGCAAGCTTTGGATGCTTTTCAGCGACTTTCGCAGTTGGAGGGGATTATTCCGGCTTTGGAAACTGCTCACGCGATCGCCTATTTGGAGACTCTGTGCCCGCAATTAACGGGGAGTCCGCGCATTGTGCTTAACTGTTCGGGACGCGGTGACAAAGACGTGAACACTGTGGCGAAGGTTCTGAATCTAGTTTAGCGGAATTTTGGGCGATCGCTCTGTAGGAATCGGTAACAATTAACTTTATTTGTCATTCAAGTTCATGTCCAAAGCTTTGGTTTTGATTTCTTTAGGATTGTTGACAATTCTGCCTAATTGTGGTCAGTCCTTTTCTGCGCGATCGCTCCCACAAGATTCTATGAATACTAATGTTGCTTTGACGAGTTCGCTAGCTGACTTAGAAAAAGCTGTTAACCAACAGATAAATCTATACCGAGCATCGAAAAAGTTGCCGCCGCTGACTGTCGATCCGCGAATTAGTCAGATTGCCAGAATTCACAGCGAAAATATGGCGAGTGGGAAAGTTAAATTTAGTCACGATGGATTTGAGGGGCGGGCGAAAGCAATTACTGTTCCCTATCAAAGTGTGGCTGAAAATGTCGCTTACAACATGGGCTACAACGATCCGGTACGCAATGCTGTTGAAGGTTGGATCAAAAGTGATGGCCACCGCAAGAATATCGAGAGTCAATTTAATTTGACTGGTATTGGGATTGCGAAAAATGCTAAAGGGGAGTATTATTTTACTCAGCTTTTTGTCCGCAGTAGATAGTTGACAGTTGACAGTTGACAGTTGACAGTTGACAGTTGACAGTTGGCAGCATACAGGTTGACCTGGCACAGCAAACAGTTGACAACTGTCAATGTTAATCTAAAATCTAGTCAATGTTAATCTAAAATCTAAATAATGGAATTTCCAGATTTTCAAGTGTGCGATGGCGATATTTCCGATGCTCTGTTATCTTATTATTTGACTGCGGAGGCGATCGCGGTTGATACAGAAACAATGGGTTTGCTACCGTGGCGCGATCGCTTGTGTTTGGTGCAGTTGTGCGATCCTGAAGGTAAAGTGGCGGTGGTGCGGATTGCGAAAGGCCAGACTGCGGCACCAAATTTGAAAAAGCTCATGGAAGTCCCGAATATTGAGAAAGTATTTCACTTTGCCCGCTTCGATATGGCAACAATGCGCTACAATTTAAGTATTGACATTGCACCTGTTTTTTGCACGAAAATAGCCAGCAAGCTAGCCAGAACTTACACTAACAGACACGGACTTAAAGAGTTAATCCAAGAGTTGGAAAAAGTAGAACTCAACAAGACTTCTCAAAGTTCGGATTGGGGAAATTCTCAGCATCTTTCAGATGACCAACTTAACTACGCCGCGAACGATGTCCGCTATTTGCTGAGCGCTAAACAAAAGTTGACGGCTATGTTGCAGCGAGAGGAACGCTGGGAAGTTGCACAGCAATGTTTTCAGTGTTTGCCTGTTTTTGTAACTTTGGATTTGTTGCAGTACGATAAGATTTTTGAACACGGGCAATCTTAGGTGCGATCGCACAACCGCACTCACATAGGTTCGTAGTGAGGACTTTAGTCCTTCTTCAGATTTGGCTCAGGAAGGACTAAAGTCCTCACTACGAACCTAATTATTATTTATTTGACGCGGCTAGATTTGAGTTAAAGAAAATTAAAAATTTAGCGCTATTTCTAATTAAGGTTCCTGGTGATTGTGTTCGTGCATCAAAGCTTCAAGTTGGCCGTCAACATTTCTGACAACTTGTTCCAAAGCGGGTAAACCTTCCAAAGGTAAAGGAGAAAGCCGAGTTCGATCGCGAATTTGATTCACTTTCCGCTGCAATTCTTGGGCCAGTTGCAGTGCATCCCGACTCAAATTAGACAACTGCTGCTGCTGGTAAAACCTCAAAGCTGCTCCCCGCAATACTTGCAGCGTGGCTTCTTCCTTGCCGCCCACGGCCATTACTCGCAAGCGCAACAGCAAATGAGTTTTTCCATAGATGCGTTCTACTTCGACTTGTTTGGGATGTTCCACCGGCGAAACAGGCATATCTGTCAGCCGCTTCAACTCGTCGATGACTTCTTGGAACAGGACAGGATCGATCCCTTCGAGGATCGATTTCAAAACGCCGTCTTGACTCCAAAGAATGCGGCCTTGCGAGGGCCGCTCAAAAAACAGCCTACCGATACCGTCTAGCAGCACTCTACCGAGCAATTCTTGCAGCAGTTGGGGCGCGGGCAAAGTTGCCAAAACTTCGACGGGGCTTGACAAGTACAATGCCTCGACATCCAAAACCGGCACCTCTGCTGGTGTCGGGTAAACTTCAGCGCTTGCTGGTTTGATTGCTGCGGAGGTCGCTTGAAACCGATCGCTAGCGGGAATGGAAGGTTCGGGGAAAGACACCGGGGTTTTTGCTTCGGATGCGGAATTTGCTGGTGCGGGATTTTTTGGTGTTGGGGCTGCTGCGGTTTTTATCGGGCTGGGTTCTTTGACTTGGTTCCCGTGGAGCAAGTAAGCTGAGAGCATCGAGCGTTGAGTTTCCGAGGAAATTTGCTCGGTTGTGACTGAGCAATTCATGTAAGCTAAAATCCGCTGCACGTAGTCCAAGGCGGAGTCATCTTGAGCATCCACTACGCCCAATTTAAATAGATTGCCTTCTAGAGATAAAGGCAAAACTTGATAATAAAGGCAAGCTTCAAAGGGGACAACTGTGTCGATTAGTTGAAATATTCGATCGGAGTCCATGTCCATTGTCGCCGCCAAGTCTGTTGAAGATGTATGTACCATTAGCTGCTCTTTAGTCGGAAGCACGATCGATCGCGCCACAACAACCTGATTGATATAATTAAACGCTGCAACTTCCCTGACGGAGACATTCGTCTAAAAACCGGAAGCTTCGATCAAATAAAAATCCTCAGTCTCAGAATTTTTTCCCTTCTGTGTTGCCGTTTCAATATCTACTGAAAGATTTACAGTTAGATGATGACTTGCGCGCTGATGGCGAACACTCGATCGATCGCGATCGATTGAGCGGCTGACAACGACAGAACGATCTCATTAATTCGCAAGTATTGCATCTGCACCACAATCGATGACTTGCGAGCAACGGCTAAATTGAGGATTTGTTAAAAAATCCTGACAAATCGATCGCGCTGCTCATATTTTACCCCACAGAGTTCGCGGCGAGGCTAACGATCGAGATATCCTTAGGCCGGGCTGCGATATCCCGATCGATCTTACCTAATTCGTCGATCGCGCCAATGGCGATCGGCGAATTTTCCAGGAAAAAAATCGCAGGACTCTGTAGCTATTCGGGAATTGATTAGTAGCACGCATTCTGCAAAATCCTACTGTCAATTAAGAATTAGCAATTGCCCGCAACCAATGGCCGATCTAGTCGTTACGGAGGGATTGAGCGGCTAAATAGAGTTTACTCCACTCGCCGATGACTTGATTGGTTTTTAACTTTAATTCAGATGCGATCGCCTCTACACTTTTCCCTGCCTTCAGCGATTCGACCAACTGCCGCTGCACCGGCGTGAGGTTTTGTAAATATTGCTGCCACTGGGCGGGAGTCAAGCCCAAATTGTGTTCTTTGAGCGAAGTTTCCAGCCAGCTAGCGACTAATTCCGGTGCTTGTTTGACCGCAAAAACGCGGATTGCGTGGTAGCTTACTTTTTCCCGCAAGCGGTAAATTTGCTTGATTGGAACATTCAAATCCTCAGCAATTGCCTCTTGGGAACGGCCTTGTAGGTAAAGCCGGAGCCAGCGGGAAGCCAGCGGATCGACTTCAGCCGTCAAGTAATTCTCAAATTCTTGTTGGACAATCTGCCGCTGAGCTTGCCGATCTTCCCAAGCTTGATTTTCTCGATACTCGGACATCGCCTGGGCGTCTAGCAGGCTGAGCGGTTCCTCTGTATCGTCGGGTAGAATCTGTTCCGACACCAGCCGCACCCAATCTCCCGCCGGGACTTGCGTTAACCCGCCCCGCTGGGAACGCCGCAGGTAGTTGACAAAGCGGTAAACCAGCAGCGGTTGGTTGCGAATTGGCCGCAAACAGTATTCTTCTGTACTCGCTAGTAGCAAAGCATTTCGCAGGCGTTTGTCTGTTGTGCATTCGGCAATCCAGGCGACTTGCTGCTGGAGGTAGCGATCGGAATTCAGCATTTCCTGAATCACTTCTTGCAGTACCTCCACCGCACTCCGCTGTCTGTCGCGACTCAGGGAAACCCACGCTTGGATTTTTTGCCGGAGCACCACCAAACCGCCCAGCCGCCCGATCAAGTTGCGGTAAGCTCTTTCTGGCGCGACTCCCAGATACCGCTGCTGTAAAATTCGATATAAAAAGTCGATCGCCCCGGAGGCGACGTTAAATTGAGTCGGAGCAAGAGTGTCAAATCTTTCTGGCTTGTCTCCCAACAGCCAGCGGACAACACTCTCGCGAGTGCTAGAACTCTCCTGCGGGCAATCTTGTTCGAGTCGAGACTTCCAATCTTGTGCTAGTCTTTCCGCCAAGGTCATGGGCTGTTGAGCTATTGTCTTTCACCCCGATTTTACGTGGTATGCTGATCATTTGAGTCTTTTTTGGATCTAATTAGATTTGCGTATCGGTAAAATAGTTCCATTGCGCGATCGGCGATCGCCATTCCAGGCTCTTTTTCACTGCCGATCCATAACTTTTGTAACGATCGAACGGGCAGATTAATTGCCCATTGACAAAAACACCTAACTCTGTTATATGCCTAACTTTTTATTAGAACTCGGTACCGAAGAATTGCCCGCATCTTTTGTCGCAGGCAGCGCCCAGCAGTGGCAGCACCTCATACCTGCAACTCTCGCAGAACAATCTTTGACAAATGACTCAATTAATGTATACGCTACTCCAAGGCGTTTGGCAGTTCTGATCAAAGGATTGCCAATCAAGCAATTAGACAGAACAGAAGACGTAAAAGGGCCGCCCGCAAGTTCGGCTTTTAAAGATGGGAAACCGACAAAAGCAGCCGAAGGTTTTGCCAAAAAACAAGGCGTAGAAATTGATGCTTTGGAAGTTCGCGCTACCGATAAAGGCGATTTTGTGTTTGTGCTCAAACAGATTCCGGGGCGGATGACAGCGGATATTTTGACTGAACTTGTACCGCAGTGGATTAATAAGTTAGAAGGTAAAAGATTTATGCGGTGGGCTGACGGAGATTTGAAGTTTCCGCGCCCAATTCGATCGATCGCAGCACTGTTAGATGATACTGTACTGCCGATCGCCCTGGTGAGCGGTTCGGATACAGTTAAGAGCGATCGCATTTCCCAAGGACATCGAGTGTTACATACCCCCCCTACACCCCCCCTTGGCAAGGGGGGGACGGGGGGGGTCTCGATTCGACAAGCCGAGGATTATGTCGAGTGTCTGCGGGCTGCTTGCGTGGAAGTCGATCGCACCCAACGCAAAATCCAAATAAAAGCACAAGTAGAAGCCGCAGCGACAAAACAAAGCGGTTATGCAGACATCACCGAAGATTTGTTAGAAGAAGTCACCGACTTAGTAGAATGGCCGAACGCAGTTATCGGCAACTTTGACGAAGAATTCTTGATGTTGCCGCCGGAAGTAATCACCACAATTATTGTTACCAACCAGCGCTATTTCCCAATCCTGAAAAGCCCAGATTATCCCGAACTTTTGCCATACTTCATTACAATTTCCAACGGCGATCCAGCAAAATCGGCGATTATTGCCGCCGGTAACGAGCGAGTTGTGCGGGCGAGATTAGCAGACGGTCAGTTTTTCTACAAAGCAGACTTGGCCAAGCCTCTAGAGGATTATTTGCCAAAGTTGGAGACAGTCACTTTCCAGGAAGATTTGGGTACAGTGCGGGAAAAGGTCGATCGGCTGTGCAAGATTGCCAACCTCATCACCAAGCAACTGCAAATAACAGATGAAGAACAAGCTTACATAGAAAGAGCAGCCTTACTTTGCAAAGCCGACCTCGTTACCCAAATGGTTTACGAACTTCCCGAAATGCAAGGAATCATGGGGCAGAAATACGCCTTAGCCTGCGGCGAACCGGAATCAGTAGCAACAGCAATTTTCGAGCATTATTTGCCCAAAGCCGCCGGAGGCAATTTACCGCAAACTCTCACAGGTCAAGTTGTCGCAATCGCCGACAAATTAGATACATTAGTCAGCATCTTCGGCTTGGGAATGCTGCCAACTGGTTCCTCCGATCCCTTTGCTTTGCGTCGCGCCGCCAATGCCATAACTAACATTATTTGGGCGGCTCAGTTGCCCATCAATTTGCACCAACTACTTGCAGAAGTTGTCGCCGAATTTACCGCAGCGCGCCCCCAAACATCGGCGGAGTTGCTATCGCAGTTATACGAGTTTTTCCTGCAAAGAATTCGGACTTTGTTGCAAGAAGAAAAAAATGTAGATTACGATTTAGTGAATGCAGTTTTGGGAGAAAACGACCCAGAATATACTGAACGAGCTTTGAGAGATTTGTTGGACGCGCTGGAAAGAGCGCTTTTCCTGCAACAAATCCGCAATGACAAGACTTTGGATCGAATTTACGAAACAGTTAATCGTTCAACTCGTTTGGCGGCTCAAGGCGATTTGGATAAAGTACAATTGGAACCGAAAACTGCGGTGAAACCAGAGTTATTTCAAAAGTCGTCAGAACAAGCTTTTTACGATGCAGTGGTGCAGTTGGTGCCGCAAACGCTGCTATCGAAGCAAACCCGCAATTATCAGCTATTGGTAGATAGTTTGACTGAAATTGCTCCGGCTGTGAGCAGCTTTTTTGACGGCCCTGAAAGTGTTTTAGTGATGGATTCCGACCCAGAAATTAAGCGCAATCGCTTGAATTTGCTGGGTTTGCTGCGGAATCACGCGCGGGTGTTGGCTGACTTTGGGGCGATCGTCAATCGATTTTAGATTTTAGATTTTAGATTACCGCCAAAGGTTTTGATGTAATATCAAATCCATTAGCATAGGAAACATTCATTTCTCTCTTCTCCTCCTCTGTGCCCTCTGCGCCCTCTGCGGTTAAATCATCCAGAAAAAACCGTAACCGATATAAAAGGAAAAAACCAGGAAAATTCGCTCCATCACACACACAACTTATGCCGATCGCTCACATCATTGGACTAGGAAAATCAGGAAATGCGGCCGCCAGACTGCTCCAACGCGAAGGATGGGAAGTAACGCTGAGCGATCGCTCATCAGCCCCAAACTTGCTCGAACAGCAACAGGAACTCACTAGCGAAGGAATTACCGTTGAATTAGGTAAATCATTTGAACCTGACAAATCTATAGAATTAGTAGTAGTAAGTCCGGGCGTTCCCTGGGACAGTCCAGCATTAGTCCGCGCCAGAGAATTGGGAATTGAAACAATCGGAGAAATGGCGCTGGCGTGGCGCTATCTCAAATCTCATTGGGTGGGAATTACAGGCACTAACGGCAAAACTACGACTACTGCTTTAATTGCTGCTATTTTTGCAGAAGCAGGGCTTTACGCTCCCGCTTGCGGCAATATTGGCTATGCTGCGTGCGAATTAGCTTTAGCCGAAAAACCCCCGGATTGGGTAATCGCCGAAATCAGCAGCTATCAAATAGAATCATCGCCGTTTGTAGCGCCGCGAATCGGAGTTTTGACGACTTTAACGCCGGATCACCTCAGCCGCCATAAAACTTTAGAAAATTATTACAACATTAAAGCGCATTTGCTGAAAAAGTCGGAATTGCAAATCATCAACGGCGACGATCCTGTTTTGCGGCAGCAAGGAGTTGACATTTGGCCTGATGCGTGTTGGACGAGTGTTAAAGGTGAAAAGGAATTGTTGGGAAAACGCAGTTTTGGAGCGTATATCGAAGACGGTTGGGTAATTGCTCAAGGCGAGAAAATTTTGCCTGCTTCGTCTTTGCGGATGGTGGGAGAGCACAATTTACAAAATTTATTGATGGCGGTGGCGGCGGCTAATTTGGCTGGAATTGAGCCAAGTGCGATCGCCCGCGCGATCGATAAATTCCCCGGAGTGTCGCACCGTCTCGAACACATCCGCACTTGGGAAGGCATAGATTTTATCAACGACAGCAAAGCGACTAATTACGACGCGGCGCAAGTCGGGTTAGCTGCTGTCAGCGCGCCGGCGATTTTGATTGCGGGCGGCGATCCCAAGGAAGGTGATGATAGTGGCTGGATTGATACAATTAAGGCGAAAGCTGTGGGGGTGCTGTTAATTGGGGATGCGGCAGGTATTTTTAGCGATCGGCTCGAACAAGCCGATTATAATGCTTGGGAAATAGTCGAAACAATGGAAAGAGCAATTCCGAGGGCGGCAGAATTAGGCAAACAAAATAATGCTAAAGTCGTGTTGCTTTCCCCAGCTTGTGCTAGCTTCGATCAATACCAAAGCTTCGAGCAGCGAGGCGATCATTTCCGTCAATTGTGTCTCGAATCGCTACCTGAAGAGTAGGGCTAAATATAGATTATCCCTGAGAAAAATCAGGCTTTTTAACTGGTTCCCAGGCTCCAGCCTGGGAACCTATATCTAGAGGCTCTGCCTCGCTTTAACTTGAATTGCATATTCGGGGCGATGCTAAAAGCCCACCCCACAAGAGTTAACTGATAACTTTATAGATTCGCAATTCCTCAAACACTCTTCCAAATATCCTTAATTCTCGCCTGTTGTTCCCATTCTAGCTCATGAAAAACTAGCATCATTTCCTCATGAGTGTAATCAATAATGATGGCGGCTAATTCATCGACATTTTCCGCTTCCAGCATTGCTACTTTCAATTTAGTCATTGATTCTTTATCCATTAACACTAAAACTTTAATCATTCCCTCACTATTATGTTAATTGTGCGTGCAAATCTCTTTCAGTTTTGCATTAAAACTAGAAACATCAGCAGCACTGATTGTATCAAAATACTGTAAGGAGATTTGAAAATTTTCGCGACAAAGCTGAGAGTGCAATGTTTCATCAATCTCCAATATATTGACTGTTGAAGCGACATTTTTTGGCAACAAAAAAATTGCTATTTCCCTTTCCAGTTGGCGATTTCCTTGCTCAAAGAAATCTTGAGAGTTAGAACGAAACAAACCGCTATTGATTTGCCCAATTGGGTTAGGTGTCAGCGATTGAGCCGAGACAGCAGCCGGAAATGCCAAAGATGCTGTTAGCCACAAGCTAGGAATTATCTTTTTGAGAATGCTGTTCATAACTGTCGGGAGGATTTTTCACCTCAATTGGTTTTTCGTCTTCTGATTCGCTTGCTAATTCATCTTCTAATTTAAGTTTTTCTTGCCACTCGGTAAGCTGCTGAAAAAGTTTCTGGTTAATTTGAAATACGGGTTTGTTGGTTTCTGACATATTGACTCCTGAAGATTTTTGAAAGAGTTAAATTTATGGGTAAGGTGCGCACTGCACACCCTACTAATATTAGTTATAGCTGTGAAACTTTTACCAGCGACATGATGATGCCAATCAAGGAACCGCCCAGTAAAGTTAAAGTAGCTAAGGTACTAATGCCAAATCCTGCGGTTCGTTTTTCCGCCGCTTGATAGTAACCCCAAGCAAACAAAATGCGTCCAACTATCCAAACTGCGCCGATACCGGCGGCCCAAATTGGGCTAACAAATTGCGAAAACAGCCACAGCGAGGGCAAAAATAGAATCATTTGCTCTAAGGTGTTTTGCTGAACTCGTACTACTCGCTCAAAGTCTGGGTTTCCTGTCATCTGCGGAGGGGAAACTTTGTATTTGAATCTGGCTCTGCCGACGTTGATGGTGACAACGAAGTAGAGAATTAATGCTGAAACAGTAATTAGACTGGGCCAGAGTGTGGCGTTTGCTTCTGCGAGCATGATTTGGGATTATTCGGATGGAGTATATATCTTAATTATAAATCAATTATTGTCGATCGCGTCATTCATCGCGATCGAGTAATTCAAGCAACGGGATTTGGTGTAACTGCTGGCTATACGCGCGAGTTGCAACTCTCGCGTATGCTGGCTTATTTATATTGTCGGCTACACCCCTGAATCGCTTTTGTATAGGAACAGTAAACAAAGGTTAATAAAGTGTGAATTGTTAATAGGTGAGTAGAGAGGTTATCCCATCCCTACTCGCTTGCGGGTCTACAATTCAATGACTGCGAGTTTCTTTTTACTCTTTTGGTCGCAAAGAACTACGGTATTGTAAGGGGAGGTATCAGTTCCTAATGGGACGGCGCTTTTAACGTTACCCATATTTCCTGTGAGTTCGCCTAGTTCTATGGATTTATTTAAATTTCCATCTATCGCTAGGTATGCACTCAATTTTACTTTGGAATTTGTGACTTCTAAATCCTTAAAAACTACGGCCTCTCCTGCTTCAGGATCGATCCCCAGAATGACCGTCCCGTGCGCGACAACCGAACTTTCTTCGTCATCTACGTTACCCATCTTGATGTCAGCGGGGTCTTGACCGTCCATAGCTAAATCTCCTCAAATGTTTGTTGATTTTAAATACTTTTTAGCTTATATTAATGACGGAGCAATAACAACGATCTTAAGACGGATATTCCCCATCTCGATCGCTATACCGTTAGTAAGAGAAATTTGTTAGTGTCATGAATTATTCATGACACTAACCTTTTTTAGCTAACGCATTCTTAGTCCTGATCTTGTTGAATACAGCGCTGTTGATAAATTTGAGCCGCTTTATCTGTGGGATTGCGGCGCAGGCACTCAGCAAACAATCGCTCCGCATCTCCAAGCTTTTGCAAATGGTAGAGTACCAAAGCTTCTTCAAACACTGTTCTCGTGGCTACCTTGCCCTCATAAGTCTCAGGGCGATCGGCATCGAAAACTTCAAAAATCGATACCGTTTCTGATTTGCCCTTAACTGTTACGCGATCGATCAGGCGGATAGCATACTGGTTAGAATCTGGCAAAGATCTAAAAGTTTCGTGACTAATTAACATCGAAACCCCATATTTTTTAGTCAAGCTTTCTATCCGCGAGGCCAAATTCACTGCATCGCTAATCACCGTGCTATTCATTCGGTTTTTTCCCCCAACCGTGCCGAGAATTAAAGAACCTGTATTGATGCCAATGCCAATCTTAATCGACACGTATCCAGAAGCAGTGCGATATTGATTATATTCGGTAAGACGATGTAGCATATCAATGCCTGCTTTGACGGCATTATCTGCCTCGCCGCTAAAGAGAGCCATAATTGCATCGCCAATATACTTGTCAATAAATCCTTGATTTGCAGTAATGGCAGGCTCCAGGCGCGACAAATAGGCATTAATAAAGTTGAAATTGTCTTGCGGAGTCATACTTTCCGACAAAGTTGTGAAGTCGCGAATATCGGAAAAGAGTACCGACATTTCCTGTTGAACTTGGTCGCCTAATTTAACATCAACAATGCTTTCTTTATCCAGGAATTGGAGGAATTGGCGGGGGACGAAACGCTCAAAAGCCTGGTTAAGTTCGCTGAGATTATTGTAGAGACGCGCATTTTCAATAGAAATAGCTGCCTGGGAGGAAAGTAGATTTAAAACTTCCAAGCGATCGGGAGTAAAAGCGTCTGTGGTTAGATTATTTTCTAAATAGATAATTCCTACCAGTTTAGCTTGATATTGGAGAGGGAAGCACAGAATTGATTTAGGCTTATGCGCTTTGATGTAGGGGGAATTAGCAAATTTAGGGTCATTTGCAGCATCGCTCAATACTACACTTTCCCGCGTGCGAGCCACATAGTTAACAATTGTGTGAGAAATTAAAAGTTTATCCCCAAGTTCCCACCCCGACTTGACGGGGATTGACTGCAACACAGTCACGCCATCTTGATCCACAGAGCCTTCAGCTTCAATCAGCAATTTCCCCTTAATTTCTAGAATCAAAAAGCCCTTTTGTGCTCCGGCATTCTCAATAATAATCCGCATCAATTTCGCCAGCAATTTATCTAGCACAATTTCCTCGGATAGGGTTTGTGAAGCTTTCATGACTGTGGTCAAATCCAGTTCAGAAGAAGTGCGATAGCCAGTTGTGGTAGGCGGCGTAGATGTTTTTGTGCTGAGAGTTCCCCTATCTGAGGTATTTCTTTGTAGTAACTGAGGATAGCGTCTATCTAGATCGTCAACTTTAGCTGTTGCACCCCAGCGGACATAGCAATAACGGGCATCTTGCATATAGACTTGCGCGATTTTATCTTGATCTAAAGCGAGATAAAACTTGGCAGCTAGTTCATGTGCCAGTGCTTCTTCATTGATGTATTCATGTTCTTTAGCAAGAGCAATAGCTTTTTTATAATAGTCCATTGCTACAAACTCTGAGCCTTGAAGTCGATGCCGTTCTGCTTCTACAAGATAAAACTTGTGTAAATGATTCATTGGGGCATGATGCGCCCATTTTTTAAACTTTTTCTGGTTAGATTGCACCTTTCGAGATAGGCGTTTTTGCTGGATTTTTGAGGAAGAAGAATACACGGCAATTCTTGTAAGCGAATCGTAAAAGTAAAATAACGTAGAAGTCAGCATCCCTGCTGCACTATCTATATATTTTTCCGCTAGTGCCGCATTGTCTACCGCTTCCTCGTACTCTCCAAATAGGTAACAGAGTGTCAGTTTTTCAAGATATGTATGAAAAAGTATAGTTTGGTCATTCGCCTCAACATCAAGGGGTAGTCTTTTCGACTCGTCATAAACATCACCAATTAAAAGGCAGGGATTTTTCGATTGCCCCATCAAATTCAGAACCCTCTGCCGATTTATATTAATGTAATGAAAGTTTCGCTCTTGCTTTAATTTTTGGATAGTATCACTGTATTTGGCTGCCTCCCGCTCAACAACAGCTAACTCCTGCCCCGTGGAATAGGAATTGTAGGAGTTCCACAATATGGAATATGTCCCATATTCTAAATCTCCTGTTTCTAGTCCGCTCGAATATGCAAGCAGTAAAGGCTGTAATGTCTGCCTTCCATGCTCTTTGTAATGCCTGATCAAGTAATTAAAAATAGAGATTACTTTAGTTTTCACGCTTCTAGCGTTGAGCCGCTCTGATAGACTTAAAGCTAGGTTGCCAAATTTATAGCCGGATTCAATATCTCCTAATACTCCGCAAAGAATAAACCCATAAGATGCATACACAATTGACGAGAAGGAAGCATTACCGTATTTGACCGATATATTGATACCTTTACAAATAACCAGCGGTAATAGGTTAGGAGCAGCTATATAGGAAGCAGAAATTATAATCGCTAGAATACGAATTGCTGCCAACTTATTAGGTGCAGTCATTTCCGGTAAGTCGATTAAGTCCTCAATTCGTTTGCCCAACAAGGCTAACTTTGTCCCTGTCAAACCGAGTAAGACATCTAAGTTACTGGGCTTTTTAGGCAAACTAACTCCCAACAGCTTCAGAACTGTTAGTCCAGTATCAACTGCTTCTAATGGCTTGTTCTGCGTTAGATAAGCAGAGATTTTAACTTCATAAACTTTCACCTTATCCAGCAATACTTTGCCCTGTTGCAGCACGACTGGAACTAATCTCTCCATTTCATCGAATTGACCGCACAAATAGGCAGCTTCTGCGGCTTCTACATACAGAGAAAGTGTAGTATCGTACTGCGTCTGCCAACTTGACCCCCCTTCACTTCCCCCTTTGCTAAGGGAGGACTGAGAGGGGCTCAACAATTCTAAGCCGCTTGTTAGGTAGGTAAGGGCGGGTTGAAAAGCGGCTGAAGCTTTTGCTTTCTTGCCAGCTATTAGGTTTAACTTTGCCAATTCATCTCGTTTCTGCTGGTTTTCGAGCAGGTTGGTGCCGAAATTCAATTGATTAACAATGTCAAAGATTTTTTCCTCTTGCTGCTGGAATGGGGTATTACTCAGGAGTAGCTGACCGATTTGCAGATGGTAGGCTTGCTTGCGGTGTTCGGGAATGAGAGAATAGGCGGCTTGTTGGATGCGATCGTGGGCAAACTTGTAAGCTACCTCGAATTCATCAGAATTTCGGTCTGTTTGCAGAAATTTGTAATCATCTCCTACTGGAACAATTAGACCTTCTCGCACGGCTGACCAGAGTTCATTTGCCGTTTCTTTTTGTGGCTTTTCACCTACAATCGAGAGAGTTTTTAAATCAAACTGGTTGCCAATACAAGCAGCGGTTTTTAATACTTCTTGCGTCAGTTCTGGTAGTTTTTGAATTTTTTGAGCCATCAACTCAACGACATTATCAGTAATGTCCTGTGCTTGAATTTGATCTAAATCCCACTGCCAACTGCCACTGAGAAAATCGAAATCTAATAGGTTTTCTGTATAAAGCGACTGGAGAAACTCTTTCAGGAAGAACGGATTACCCTGAGTTTTGGCAAGCAATAATTCGGCTAATGGCTTGGCTTTTTCTGCGTCGCACTTAAGCGTATCGGCAATTAATTGATTGATACAAGTTAAATCTAAGGTTGAGAGCAAGATGGAATTTACAGTTGCTCCAGCTTTTTGAATTTCTGATAAGGTAATTTTTAAGGGATGGGCTGCACTGACTTCATTATCCCGATAGGCTCCAATTAGCAGTAGATACGAACTATCTACATCAGTTATGATTAACTGCATTAATTTCAGAGTAGCGGAGTCTGCCCACTGTAAGTCATCTAGAAAGATAACTAAGGGATGCTCTTGTTGACAAAAGACATGAATGAAGTTTTGAAAGACTAAGTTAAACCGATTTTGGGATTCAGTCGCTGCTAGCTCTAGGATGGCTGGTTGCTTGCCAATAATCAGTTCGATTTCAGGGATGACATTAATAATAATTTGTCCGTTGGCTCCTAATGCTGATAGGAGTTGATCGCGCCATACGTGTAGTTGTTCGGACGTTTCAGTTAGCAGTTGTCGAACTAATTCTCGAAATGCACTGACGATAGCACTGTAAGGAATATTTCGCTGGAATTGGTCAAACTTACCAGAAATGTAATAACCGCGTCGTTCGGTAATGGGTTTATAGATTTCTTGAACTAATAATGATTTACCAATACCAGAATAACCAGCAACGAGCATGAGTTGGCTGCTGCCATTAGCTATCCGGTCAAAAGCTGCGAGTAACGTTTCAATTTGGCTTGACCTGCCATAGAGCGTTTGTGGGATTTGAAATCTATCAGAAATATCTTGTTCGCCTAAAACAAAATTTTCTATTTTTTTACCACTTTCTAGCTGCCTTAGACATAGCGCCAAATCGTTTCGGATCCCTAAAGCATTTTGGTATCGTTCCTCTGCTGTTTTTGCCATTAGTTTCATCACGATTTCTGAAACGACTACAGGAATTGCGGGATTAATTACATGGGGTGGGACGGGTTGTTGAGCAATATGACAATGAACCAACTCCATTGCATCGATCGCGTCAAAAGGCAATTGGTTTGTCAATATTTTATAGAAGGTAACTCCCAGCGAGTAAAAATCTGTACGGTAATCGATCGCTCGATTCATCCTGCCTGTTTGTTCGGGAGAAATATAAGCTAACGTCCCTTCTAAAACATTAGGGCTTTTTAAGGCAGTGCTTTCCCTTGATAAGGCTGTGGACAAGCCAAAATCAATAATTTTTAATTCTCCCGTTTGAGAGTTAAACACAATATTGGACGGGTTAATATCTTTATGAATAACGTTTGACTGATGAATTCTCCCCAGGGTTTCAGCGATTTGAATGGCGGTTTGGAGAAATTCTAATAAAGTAAACTGTCTTTTTTCGAGTAATATCCCTAAAGATTCCCCGCCGAAATCCTCTAATAACATTACCAGCGTGTTGTTATGTCTTCGTAGCTCGTAAGCCTTAACAACTCCTCCGAAGTCTAAGCGGCGGGTGATTTCATATTCCTGCTGGTAACGGACAAGTTCGGCAGGGGTAGGATAGTCTTCTTTGAGTAATTTCAGGATCAGCGGTTGGTTATCCTGTTCTCTAATTCCCCGATAGACTAGCGAGTTGGCGCTTTCGTAAATTTGGGCTAAAACTTTAATTCCAGGGAGTCTAATCATGTTTGGCTCTCCATTTTTGGTACTTGTGAATCTTGCGCGCAATAGTCAGCGACTACTGATAGCACTCGATCGCCTTGGCATAGTTGCTCAAGGAAGCGTAAATATTTCGCAGATTCCCCAATGCTGCCCCTTCACCTCGGCGGTCTTTAATCTCTCGGTAGATAGTCAATGTCTGTTGACTAAAGTGTAATCAACCCTGGAACCCTTCTGAGTTTAGCTCAAAGTTGGCTGACCGTTGTTAAATTGCAGGCGACTGGATTTTAACAACAAAAACTGTTACCTTCTTCGATCGCGAAAAGCGCTGATCAGGCACTTCCCATAAAACTCGCTGCCCGTGGCGTTACAATGAACGCCCTTGCTACATATAGCAATCCTGTTTGACACGAGCATTTCAATGCAGCAATTCTTCTATTTTTTGCTGGTTCCACAAATACTGATAAAGCCCTGTTTGCTTTACCAATTCTGCGTGAGTGCCACTTTGCACTATTTCTCCTTTTTCCATGACGAAAATGCGATCGGCACTAGCAGCCGCGGACATTTGGTGCGAGATGAAAATTACGGTTTTGCGATCGGTTCCGGTTGCTAAGTTATTCAAGATATCGGTAGCAGTTTGATTGTCCACGCTGGAAAGAGCGTCATCTAAAATGAGCACGGGAGCGTCAACTAATAAGGCTCTAGCTAGTGCTGTCCGCTGCCGCTGTCCGCCGGATAAGGTAATACCACGCTCGCCGACAACTGTTTTGTACTGCTGCGGAAAGTTGAGGATTTCGGGGTGGATTTGGGCTTGTTTGGCGGCTGCTTCAATTTCCGGCTCTTCTGCTAAAGGGTTGCCGTAGCGGATGTTATTCTTAATCGTAGTACCGAATAGAAAGCTTTCTTGGGGCACGTAGGCGATCGCCCCGCGCAACTCCCTCAACTTCACCTCAGTAATATCCTGCCCGTCTACAAACAACTCGCCCGGATCGATATCCAGCAAGCGCGGCAACGCATTAGCCAAGGTTGATTTGCCAGAGCCGATCGCCCCGACAATTGCGACAGTTTCGCCAGATTTGATGGTAAAACTAACATCCTTGAGTGCGGGTATCTTAGCACCGGGATAGGTATAATTCAAGTTGCGGGCGACTATTTCGCCTTTGACGGGAGTTGGCAGTTCAAGTGCATTCGCAGCATCCTTAATGCTCGGTTCCACCATCAAAATTGATTCGATGCGATCGACACTGACTTCTCCACGCTGGTAAGCAGTAATTGTGAAACCTAACAGCGCCGTCGGAAATACCAAACGCTCGACATAAATCAGCAGCGCCACAAAATCGCCGATGCTAATTTCGCCCTTAGCAATTGCCCCGCCACCCGCAGAAAGCAGCACCAACAAACTGATGCTTGCCAAACCGCCCAGCAGCGGAAAAATAAAGTTTCGAGTTTGTGCTAATGTCAAATTTGCTGATAGCAACTTGGCATTACAAGCGCGAAATGCTCGGCGTTCATTTTCTTCTTGAGCGTAGATTTTAATCACGGACATCCCGCTCATATCTTCTTGAATCAAATCGCTCATCGCCGATAGTTCTTCTTGCACGGCTAATTGCTGGATGCGAAGTTTGTCGCTAAATAATTGCACCAAAACTAGCATTAAAGGATAAACTGCGATCGCCAATAGCGTCAGCCGTACATCAATCCCCAACATCACCGGCAAACTCAAAGCATAGGCAAATGTCGTATTCGCCAAACTCAGCACTGCAAAACCCACCAAGCGGCGAATATTGTCCAAATCGGAAGTGGCGCGGTTAATTAAATCCCCTACCGTATTGACAGCAAAATAAGACGGTTCTAATGTTAATAAATGATTAAATATTTGCTGTTTTAGGTCAAATTCTACTTGACGCCCCACGCCAAACAGCAGAATCCGCGACACCATCCGAATTCCCCACATAATTGAGGCGAGGAGCAGAATCAGGAGGACGTAGTTGAAAACTTGGTCAAATTTAGTGGCAACTTGGAGAGTGTCAATGGCATTCCGAATCAGCAGGGGAATGTAAACGCCCACAGCATTGACGATTAATAGCGAGAAAACGCCCCCAAATGTGGGTTTCCAGTGCGGGCGCATATAGGAAATGAGTTTTTGCAGTCGAGAATAACGAGCCATTATGTTAAGTCAGAAGGAAGAAGGAAGAAGGAAGAAGGAAGAAGGAAGAAGGAAGAAGGAAGAAGGAAGAAGGAAGAAGGAAGAAGTCAGTAGTCATTAGTCATTAGTCATTAGTCATTAGTCATTAGTCATTAGTCATCAGTCATCAGGAAGAGGTCGGAGGGAAGAGGGAAAAAGTTAAGAATTTTTTGAATGAAAATTCTGCTTTGGGATGACGGGTTATCAAAATTGGGTTTGGATTTGGAGCAAAAGCCGATCGCCCGAAATGGCACAAATCACATTATATCTGCGGAGAAACCACAGTGCCGTCTCAAAAGCCACCCGCACTCCTCGCCCAAACCCCATCCGCCCCAATTATCCCCCGCACGGCTGAGGCGCGCTACAATCTAAAGTCGATCGGCTTAGCACTCAGACTCAGAGAGTGCTAAATTTGCTATGTAAGCCAAAGAAGACAAACATGACCAAAATAATTGCATTTAGCGACAAATCTCGGCGGGCACTAGAACGCGGCGTAAATCAACTCGCCGATGCAGTCCGCATCACCTTGGGCCCCAAAGGCCGGAACGTCCTACTCGAAAAGAAATTCGGTGCTCCCCAAATCGTTAACGATGGTATCACCGTTGCTAGGGAAATTGAACTCGAAGATCCTCTGGAAAATGCCGGCGCTCGCTTAATTCAAGAAGTCGCCTCCAAAACTAAAGATATCGCAGGCGACGGCACCACCACCGCCACCGTGATCGCTCAATCCCTGATTCGCGAAGGTTTGAAGAACGTCGCAGCAGGCGCAAATCCAGTCGCGCTGCGCCGCGGTATTGAAAAAACGATCGCCCACTTAGTCCTAGAAATCGCCAAATTGGCGAAACCAGTCGAAGGATCTGCCATTGCTCAGGTCGCCACGGTCTCCGCCGGTAACGACGAAGAAGTCGGCGCCATGATTGCCCAAGCAATGGAAAAAGTCACCAAAGACGGCGTAATTACTGTTGAAGAGTCGAAATCTCTGTTAACAGAATTGGAAGTTGTCGAAGGGATGCAGTACGATCGCGGATATCTTTCCCCGTATTTCGTCACCAACAACGATCGCATGGAAGTTGAGTATGAAAACGCTCGCATCCTGATTACCGACAAAAAAATCAATTCCATTCAAGAACTAATTCCGATTCTTGAAAAAGTCGCCCGCACCGGTTCACCGCTGATCATTATCGCCGAAGATATTGAAGGTGAAGCTTTGGCAACTTTGGTAATTAACAAAGCACGCGGCGTGTTGAACATCGCAGCTACCAAATCTCCTGGTTTTGGCGAGCGACGCAAAGCCATGCTACAAGATATCGCCGTTCTGACCGGCGGTCAACTGATTTCTGAAGAAGTCGGACTCAGCATTGATACCGCAACACTAGAAATGCTCGGTACCGCTCGCAAAATTACGATCGACAAAGAAAACACCATCATTGTCGCTGGCGACGAACACAAAGCAGACGTGCAAGCACGGATCGAGCAAATCCGCAAGCAGCTAGAAGCGACGGATTCCGACTACGACACCGAAAAATTGAGCGAACGCATTGCCAAACTCGCTGGCGGTATTGCTGTAATCAAAGTAGGCGCAGCTACCGAAACCGAGCTCAAAGACCGCAAATTGCGCATTGAAGATGCTCTCAACGCTACTAAAGCTGCTGTGGAAGAAGGCATTGTTGCTGGAGGCGGGACGACGCTGATTCACCTGATTACAAAAATAGATGCAATCAAAAAGACTTTAGACGCTGAAGAACAAATCGGCGCTGACTTGGTTGCGAAGGCTTTGGAAGCTCCTTTGCGTCAAATCGCTGATAATGCGGGCGTTGAAGGTTCGATCGCGATCGAGCGAGTGCGCGCGAGCGAGTTGAACATTGGTTACAATGCTCTCACCGACGTGTACGAAGATATGATTGCCGCTGGAATTATTGATCCGGCCAAGGTTGTGCGATCGGCTTTACAAAATGCCGGTTCCATTGCTGGTATGGTGTTAACCACCGAAGCTGTGATTGTCGAAAAACCAGAGAAGAAAAAAGCTGGTGGCGACATGGGCGACATGGGCGGCATGGGCGGCATGGGTGGCATGGGCGGCATGGGCGGCATGGGCGGCATGGGCGGCATGGGCGGCATGGGCATGATGTAGTCATTAGTCATTAGTCATCAGTCATTAGTTTGCAGCTAAAAACTGCCTGGTGACTGCTGGCGTTTGAGACAAAAAAGCCGTCTGTAACGTCTGTAGGGTGCGCCTCGCGTACCTTACGCTATTTGATGATCAACTAAGATTTTCCCCATCTCCCCCTCTCCCCATCTCCCAATCTCCCCATCTCCCCATCTCCCCCTCTCCCCCTCTCCCCATCTCCCCATCTCCCCATCTCCCCCTCTCCCCATCTCCCCATCTCTCTTTTGTATCCGATGCGTCTTGTTTAAAAAAAGAGCAGATGCTTTAATTTAAGTTATATTCATAAAAATACTATTTCCTGAAAATTCTTGTAATATAGAGAGTTGCGCCGAAAACTGCACCGGAAATCGCAAAAGTAAAGTATGCAAAAATATTTGAGTGAGTTAAACTAATTTCAGGAAAATAGTAAAGTTTAACTTGCAAGCGATCAAAAAATACCCATGCAGGAAGTTATCAACTCGTTACAGTCTTTTTTCTCTAACTCTGTTGATGCTTTCCTAGAGTGCGATCGACAGCAAAAATACCTATCTGTTAATCCTGTAGCTGCTGGCTGGATGGGATTGGAGTCTGCGGAAATAGTCAACAAAACTAATCAGGAATTATTAAAATTATATCCCAATAATACTGCTCTCAAAAATATAATCTCGCAGATTGATTCCTGCCTGCAACAAGTATTTATCACAGGCGAAACAAAGCTGGCAATTCACGAGGTGACAGCAGCAGACGGCGGGATTAAAATCTACGAAACGGCTTACACGCCAGCGATGGATGCCTCTAGCAACCAGATGCGGGTTTTGGGCGTTGGTAGAGATATCACCAGGCACTACCGCTGGCAGCAGCAGAAAGCTCAACAGTTGCGCCGATCGAATCATTTACTGTGGTTGAATGCAGCTAACAGTCCCCTGGCAATGGTAGGCTGGGATGAAGATTTTCGGATCATTCAGTGGTCAAAACGTGCTGAAGAAATTTTTGGCTGGACATCTGATGATATGCTGGGCAAGCATTTCGGCGATTTGGATTTGGTTTGCGAGGAAGATAAAGAGGCCGTAAGTGCGATCGAACTCGAACTAACCTCCGGCAGCGGCAATACTTCAATTAACCGCAACTATACCAAATGCGGACAGGTAATTTGGTGTCGCTGGTTCAACTCGATTATTCGCAGCGGCGACACTTTTACCGTACTTTCCTTAGTGGAAGACATCACAGATCGCAAACGGTTGGAAGCCGAAAAAGCCCAAGCTTCTCGCCTCACAGCAATGGTAGCAGATGTCGGTATTGCCCTGACTAAACACCCTCAAGATATCCTGCTTCCCTGTTGCGAGGCAATGGTGCGAAATCTCGATGTCGCCTCCGCTGAAATTTGGACTTTAAACTCTCAATCTAATATTTGGGAGTTGCAAGCAGCCTCGGAAATCTACAGCCACACAGACGATCGGGTGAGCTTTATTGCAAGTAAGGTTAACTCGATCGCCCAACAGCAAAAACCGCAATTTGACTGCGGATTTGAACTGAAGAATTTTGGACTTCCAGAGGAAGAATCCGAAGCAACAGGGTTATACAGTTCCGAATTAGCAATTATCAACAACCGCCAAAATCCGGCAAATTGCCAAATTCCCCAGCAAATTCTTACCTTCGCCGGCTACCCCTTAATAGTCGAAGAAAGGCTGGTGGGAGTCATGGTAATTATCAGCCTCAAGCCGCTGACAGCACCTTTTCAGGAAACTTTGGCATCGGTTGCCGATGTCATCGCTTTAGGCATCGAACGCAAGCGCGCAGAAGCCGAATTAAAATCAGCGAGAAGCTTCCTCAATTCTGTAGTAGAAAATCTGCCTGTGGGAGTTTTTGCTAAAGATGCTTCTTCGCTGAAATTTGTGCTGTGGAATAAGGCGGGAGAAACGATCGCAGGTGTGACATCTCAAGAGGCGATCGGCAAAAATGACTACGATATTTACCCCAAAGAACAAGCTGATGTTTTCACTGCTCAAGACAGGGAAATATTGACCGCTCCTCACAACCAATCTACTGTTAAAGACATCGCCGAAGAGCCGATCCAAACTCGCCACAAAGGTATGAGAATTCTGCACACCCGCAAAGTGCCAATTCTCGATGCTCAGGGCTATCCTCAGTACGTTTTGGGCATTACAGAAGATATTACCGAACGCAGGCAGGTAGACGAAAGCGTGCGCCTCTACGACCAAATTGTTGAGAATATGCAAATTGGTTTGTATGTCTACCATTTGGAAGATATAGACGATGATAGTACGTTAAGGATGATCGCCTCGAATCCGGCTGCTACGCGGTTTACCGGGCTAGAAATGGCCGACGTTTTGGGCATGACAATTGACGAGATTTTTCCCGATTGGCGATCGAAAAATATTCCCCAAGCCTTTGCTTCAGTAATTCGCAGCCAAAAAGCCCTAGAAGTTGAAGATATTGACTGTGACGAATCCGGCAAAATAACTCGCGCTTTTTCTATTAAAGCTTTTCCCTTACCTAACAACTCCGTCGGCGTTGCTTTTGAAAACATTACCAAGCGCAAATGCCTGGAAGTAGAATTGCAAGTAGCTTTGGCACAAACTGAAAGTTCCGAACAACTGCTTCGCACGGTAATTGACAAAACTAGCGACTGGATTTTTGCCAAAAATACAGATTTTCGCTTTATTTTGGCAAACAAGAGTTTTGCTCAAGCGATCGGCAAAACAGTCGAAGAAATCCTTGGCAAAACAGATGTAGAATTAGGATTTTCAGAAGATCTCATATTTGGTAATTCCGCCAAGAATATCCGAGGATTCCGCAACGACGACTCTGCTGTACTTGCCGGAGCAATTATCCACAATCCCTGCGATGCGGCAACAGTTGCTGACGGTTCAGTACATATTTTAGACACCCAAAAACTTCCCCTGCGCGATGCTGAAGGCAATATATTTGCAGTGCTAGCTTTCACTCACGATATTACAGAACGCCATGAATCGGAAGCAGCTTTACGCAGGAGTGAAGCCAGATTTCGGTCTTTGGTAGCTAATATTCCCGGAGTAGTTTATCGCTGTCGGTGCGATTTTTCGACAAGTTTTATTAGCGAGGCTATTTACTTACTAGCTGGCTACCCTGCTGCGGATTTTGTTTCGCGTTTGGACAGGGGAGGACGGACTTTTGCTAGCATTATTTACGCGGAAGATTTGGCAAAAGTAGAAGCAACAATTCGGCAAGGAATAGAAAAGAAACAGTCTTATCACTTGGAATACCGCTTGCTAGCAGCAGACGGCACGGTTAAATGGGTGTGGGATAAAGGTTCTCCCGTGTTAGACGCAGATGGGAGTGTTTCCTGTTTGGATGGGGCAATTTTTGATATTAGCGATCGCTACTACGCCCAAGAAGCATTGCGCCAAAAAACTTCTGAGTTGGAAGCTGTTTTTCTGGCATTGCCAGATTTGTATTTCCGCGTCGATGCTGACGGCATTATTTTGGATTACTTGTCAGGAAATTCAGCGGATTTGCACCTAAACTCCGACTATTTTCTTGGCAAACGAATGACAGATATATTGCCACCAACCGCCGCCAGTCAGCTCGATCAGGCTCTTCTTGAAGTTGCCGAAAACAGAACTCCAGTTAATCTAGAGTATTCGCTACCCCTGGAGTCAGGAGAAGAAACTTATGAAGCGAGATTGCTGCCTTTTAACTCGAATCAAGCGATCGCCATCGCCCGCAATATTACCAAGCGCAAACAAGCCGAATCTGAATTAAAACATAAAAATCACGAGTTAGAGCAAACATTGAAACAATTAGGCAGAACTCAAGCTCAACTAATTCAAGCGGAAAAAATGTCGAGTTTGGGACAGCTAGTGGCGGGAATTGCTCACGAAATTAATAATCCTGTCAGTTTTATATACGGCAATATAATTTACGCTAGCAACTACGCCAAAAACTTACTGCAACTGTGCAGTTTATATCAAGAATATTACCCGGAACCTGTTTCTGCGATCGCGGAGTTTGCTGAGGAAATAGAAGTAGAATTCATGAAAGAGGATTTCCCGCACCTGCTGAAATCAATTGAAACTGGAGCCGATCGCATTCGCGAAATTGTTCTGTCTTTGCGCAACTTTTCTCGCCTGGAAGAATCAGCTCTTAAGCGTGTTGATATTCACGAAGGAATTGACAGCGCCATATTAATTTTGCAACATAAAATTAAAGAAAATGGTAAAAATCGCCAGATCGAAATAGTTAAAAAATATGGAAAACTGCCGCCAGTACAGTGCTACGTCGGACAGTTAAATCAAGTGTTTATGAATATATTAAGTAATGCCATTGATGCTTTAACCGATGTCAGAAATAGAAGGTTAGAATTGACGATTGCAACGGATACGGAAGGGCAAAATTCTCCGAGTTTACCTTTGGCTTGCGACGTATTGCCTTCGATTCAGATTCGCACGGAGGTTTTGGAGAACAATCGGGTGGCGATCGCAATTTCGGATAACGGGCTGGGAATAGCAGAGTCTGTTAAATCTCGGATATTTGACCCGTTTTTCACTACTAAACCAGTCGGTAAAGGTACTGGTTTGGGACTGTCTATCTCTTATCAGATTGTGGTGGAAAGACACGGGGGCACGCTGCGGTGCATTTCCGCGCCTGGTGGGGGAACTGAATTTGCGATCGAGATTCCAATTCGGCAAAGGTAATAAGCTGTTAGTCATTTAAATTTCTTGCCTGAACCCCTTACAGTATGGGGTATAGACCACAAATAATGCAGTTTAAATGTGGAACAGCTTACCATTTTAAATTTTAATTTTTGGAATCAGTAATTAGTAATTGGTAATTAGTAATTGGCAATTAGTAATTGGCAATTGTACGAGAAAAATGATAATCTAATTAAATGTTCTAAACGTCAAGAATATCAACATGGCATACAAAGGCATAAATACTTCTAGTGCAGTTACAAAATCAATTAAAGATGATGATGATTCCTACGTTGACTATTTTTACGACCATCCGGGGGCGCTGCCGGGAACTCTCGATTTAGAACCAGATGCGCCGCCTCCAGACATTGTATTAATTGACTATTGCGAGAGCAAAGCTACTCGCCCTAAAAAATTGTTAAATCCTCAAGAAGCTGCTGCGTATTTAGATACAGAATCTGTTTCTTGGGTTGATATGTTGGGATTGGGAAATAAAGAAACTTGGCGACAAATGGGCGATGTCTTTAATTTGCACCTAATGGCTCAGGAAGATGTAGTTAATGTTCCCCAACGCCCGAAAGTTGTAGACTATGAAGAACACCTTTTAATTATTGCCTGGATGGTGATGATTAAGCCTAATTCAGATAATTTTCATAAAGAACAAGTTAGTTTGATTTTGGGTAAACATTACCTGTTAACTGTTCAAGAAGAGCCGGACTATGATTGTTTTGGCCCTGTGCGCGATCGCATTCGTAAAGGACAAGGAACTATTCGCAAGCACGGAGCCGATTATCTGGCTTATACTCTGTTAGATTCAATTATAGATGGATTCTTCCCAATATTAGAAATGTACGGAGAGCGCATTGAAGAATTAGAGGATGAAGTGGTGGTGAACCCCACTCGCAGAACCCTGGAAAAAATCTATAAAATTAGGCGAGAATTGCTGACGCTACGTCGCGCAATTTGGCCACAGCGGGATGCAATTAACACGCTAATTCGAGATGGCAGTGATTTGATTAGTCCAGAGGTACGAATTTACCTGCGCGACTGTTACGATCACACGGTACAGGTGATGGATATGGTGGAAACTTATCGAGAGTTATCGTCGGGTTTGATGGATGTTTATTTGTCTTCGGTTGGCAATAAGATGAATGAAATCATGAAATTGCTAACGGTGATTTCGAGTATTTTTATTCCGTTAACTTTTGTGGCGGGAGTATACGGAATGAATTTCAATGCAGAGAAATCGCCTTTGAATATGCCGGAACTGAACTGGTATTTTGGCTATCCGCTTTGTTGGGCGTTGATGGTGGCGATCGCTTCTAGCTTAGTTTACTTCTTCTGGCGGCGTGGCTGGTTTGAAAATTTTTCTACTATTAAAGATGACTGAGTTTAGGAATTATAAATGCGATCGCCCCACACGACATTTTTTGCGACAAGGCGTTAATAGGTTTGTGATGCCAGTTAAAAAATCCAAATGTAGGACTTACGCCCGCTAACCTCAGAAACCCGGTTTCTACGAGATTTTGTGTTTAGTAACCAGAAATATAGGAATAAACCGGGTTTATAGCCCTTGGTTGCAGCCTTGTCATAAATCCTGGTATTATCAGCCAAAAATCCTTAAGCTCCCAGATTGATCTGTGGAGTAAATCTAAAATTGAAAATCTAAAATCTAAAATCTAAAATCCCTCGATTCCTGTACAATAAATCTGGGGAAAAAGTAGGCGCAGGCGGTTGCGGATTAGCGAAAGCTTGTCTGAGGAAAGTCCGGGCTCCCGAAAAACCAAACTTGCTGGGTAACGCCCAGTGCGAGCGATCGTGAGGATAGTGCCACAGAAAAATACCGCCCCCCAATTTGAAATTGGAGATTGGAGATTTAAGATTACATCAAAAATCGAAGATCGAAAATCGCAAAGTGTTAGGGGGTAAGGGTGCAAAGGTGCGGTAAGAGCGCACCAGCAGCATCGAGAGGTGCTGGCTCGGTAAACCCCAGTTGGGAGCAAGGTCGGAGGGACTATGGTTGGTTTTTTACCAGTTCCGTTCTTTGGTACCGCTTGAGGCGTTTGGTAACAAGCGTCCCAGATAGATAACTGCCCTCGAAAATTGCTTGCAGTTGAGAGAACAGAACCCGGCTTATGTCCGACTTTTTCCCCTCCAATTTTTCGGGTAAAGTGCTGATGGCCAGGCGCACAAAGCAGGAATATTTAGCGCCGTGAGCACCGGAAAATTATTTAGTTGAGTTTGTAGGGTGCGCAATGCGCACCGGTTGACCAAGTTTCAGTGTTTTGATTCTGAACTGAAGCCCCCAAGCAATTTTCCTTGGTTTAAGCCTGAAAAATCGGAACTTAAAATAACGGTCTTCTGCTTTTGATCCGGTTCAAATTTACCACGCTTGGGCAAGGATAAGGTGCGCCATAAGCACCCTACGGAATATTTAGTTTTTTAAGGAAAAGCTTTTTTATTAGTATGAATCAGATTTATCCGGGTCGCCAAAAGCAACTTGAAACATTAATTGAAAAATTGGGAGTGTCAAAGGATGCTGCGATTAAATGGCATTTAGTCGATTTAGCTTTGACTCATGCAAGTGCGTCTGCTAAGGCAAATTATGAGCAATTAGAGTTTGTGGGCGATGCTGTGGTGCGGCTGGCTGCGTCGGAATTGTTGTTTGAGATTTATCCCGATTGTACGGTGGGGGAATTTGCTGCTATTCGATCGATCTTGGTGAGCGATCGCATTCTTGCTAAAATCGCTGACAGTTACGGGTTCGATCGCTATTTAATCGTTTCCAACAGCGCCGCAGCCGACAAAACAGGCGCCGTACCCCGGCTGGCAGATTCTTTGGAAGCCTTGCTGGCAGCGCTTTATTTGAGTGTCCAGACATTAGAATTGGTTCGCCCTTGGCTCGATCCTCACTTTCAACGCCTAGCGGCGGAAATTCGCAGCGATCCGGCCCGCCAAAACTACAAAGCTGCTCTCCAGGAGTTGACTCAAGGCAAATACAAAACTTTGCCCAAATATAGCGTGAAAGAAACGGGGACAGTGCAGGGCGGTGAGGATCGTTTTACGGCAGAAGTTCTGATTCAGGGAGAGTTGGTAGCTGAGGGAAAAGGTCGATCGATCAAAGCGGCCGAACAAGCAGCGGCTCAGGCAGCTTTTAGGCAGTTGACAGTTGACAGTTGATAGTTGGCAGTTGGCAGTTGACAGTTGACAGTTGACAGTTGACAGTTGACAGTTGATAGTTGGCAGTTGATAGTTGATAGTTGATAGTTGGCAGTTGACAGTAGTTATTAGTCATTGGTCATTGGAATTCGCAGTTTTTAGGATGAAAAAGCATACCCAAAAATTAGCAAATATGCTATGATTGCCGTGCGATTTTTGAAATTATTATCAATGAAAATCGGAATAGCTGTATTGGGTGCCGGCCGCTGGGGAGTTAACCTAATTCGCAACTTTCTCGAACATCCCAACAGCGAAGTTTTAGCGGTTGTAGACCAAAATCGAGGTTCATTGGTGGCTGTCCAAAAACAGTTTAATCTGCATCCCTCGGTGATTCTAGCTACCGATTGGTCACAAGTGCAAGGATTGCCCGGACTGGATGCTGTGGCGATCGCCACTCCAGCTTCCACACACTACACCCTCGCAACCGCCGCGCTGCAACAAGGCTACCACGTCTTAGTAGAAAAACCCCTCGCCCTCAACCTCTGTGAAGCAATAGAACTCTGCGAATTAGCCAAAAAACAGCAGCGGCAACTCTTCGTTGACCATACTTATCTGTTTCATCCAGCAGTCGATCGCGGCAAAACGATCATTCAGCAGCATCAACTCGGAACCTTGCGCTACGGTTACGCCCAGCGCACTCATTTTGAACCGGTGCGACACGACGTTGATGCCCTTTGGGACTTGGCCGTTCACGATATCGCTATTTTCAACACTTGGCTAGAACAAAGCCCAATTCAAGTCAGCGCTACGGGGACTGTATTTCCCAAGTCAGAAGTCACAAGTCAGAGTGAAGAAGGAATAAATCAAGAACCAGGATTAGCAGATTTAGTTTGGGTAACGCTGACTTATCCCGACGGATTTCAAGCATTCATTCACCTATGTTGGCTAAATCCCGACAAACAAAGGCGTTTAACAGTTGTTGGCAGTTTGGGAACTTTGATTTTTGATGAAATGTCGCCGGAAACTCCGCTGATTTTGCAGCGTGGTGGTTCAAATCGGGGAGGTGATGAGGATAATTTTGGCGAAAGTGCGATTCCCTACGGGATAGCTTCGCTGCACGGGCTACAGCCAACTACTAGCATTAAACGTCGCGAAATATTAAGTTTAGAACAAGTAGAGCCACTGCGGCGAGTGTGCGATCGTTTCCTCAACTGCGTGCAAACAAATACCCCTTGTCCTAGCTCTTCCGGTGCCACTTCCGTCGAATTAATCCGCATTCTCAGCACTTTGAGCAAATCTCTCGAACTTGGCGGAGAGCCCCTGATATAGCAGTTGAAAGTTGAAAGTTGACAGTTGACAGTTACATAGTACGAGAATCAAACCGTTTATGCTCAAGGGTTATAGGATCTATTCATGACATTATTTATGTCCTAACCTATGTGGCGGTTGCTATACCATTTGAGATTTTAGATTAAGAAAATCAGATCGTGTCCGTTGGAGCGATCGCCATAAAATTGGTTGGTAGTGAGTAATTTATTCCTCATAAAAATCTCCCAACTAAAATCATCACTGCGAACCTTTTATTAAGGATAATTGACCAGACATATAGCAGTTGTAATCGGGAAAAAATCAATCGGTAATCAGAAACAAGCTGGCGGTTCACAAGTTGCTCCCGTGGCAATTACCAATTACCAATTACCAATTACCCATCTATTTGAGAAAAGCCCTAATATAGCGGTTCTCAAGTGTGGTGAGGTATGCCATATGCCCCATGCCCCATGCCCTATGCCCCATGCCCTATGCCCCATGCCCTATGCCCTATGCCGTTCGCGTACCTGATCTTTCTGAGAAAGGCTATATCAGTCATAACTTTTAAAAGTTCCATTTTCCTTTACCAAGTCCGGGCTGTGAAAATAAAAACTTGACTGCTGATTGACAGGCAAAGAAATCATCACCGCAGTACCTTGATCCACCCCCGCGCTGTGCAGAGTAATGCTTCCGATCATAGATTCCATGATCCTGCGGGAGATAGCCAAGCCCAAACCGTTACCCCCAAACTTGCGAGTTGTAGAACCATCAGCCATCACAAAAGGTTGAAACAATTTCTGCTGTTGCTCAGGATCTATACCAATTCCGGTATCTTTAATTGTCACCACCACCCAATCGCTTTGAGTGTTGTTGCCGATCGCATTTTCCGACCCACTCCCGTTAAAACTACCAGAATTAGTCCTCGCTTCGACGCGCACAGATATACTAATGCTGCCCGACTCTGTAAACTTAACGGCATTGCTCAACACGTTTAAAAATACCTGTTTTAGCTTCTCCGGATCTGCCTGAACAATAATCGGAGCGTGAGGAGCTGGCAAGTTTAATTTCAAACGTTTTTCCTCAATTTTAGCGGCTTGCAAATCAATCGCGTCTTCAAGTACCTGAGTAATATCAACTACTTCTAACATCAGGGAAAAAGTGCCGGATTCAATTTTAGCAATGTCCAAAATATCATTAATAATATTCAGCAATTGCATTGACGAGTCGTGGGCGCGTTGCAAGAACTCCATCTCTTCATCTCGGTCATCGCAGTAGCCGTCACGCACAATTTGAATAAAACCAATAATTCCGTTGAGTGGCGTTCTCAATTCGTGAGAAATATTTCCCAAAAATTCATTTTTTAACTGATTGGCAACTTGCGCTTCCTTGGTGGCGATTTCCAATTCTTCTGCCCAGGATCTGAGGCGCTGCACCATGCTGTTGAGTGCTTCTGATAGTTGATTGAATTCTCGAATTTGGAAATTTTCCGGCACTGCTAGGGGCGCTTCTGCTGTATCCACTTTCTGTGCGTAGTCCCTCAGTTTTTCCAAAGGACGCGCTAAGTCGCGAGACAGATATAAAGTCGCGATGATACTAGCAGCAACCAAACCCACAATTAAATTAAATAAAACTTGCTGAATTTCTTCCAAACCTGATAGAGCATAATCTAAACGAGAGACAGCTAAAATAATCCACTTGCTGTTCTCCTTTCTAGTTGAAGGACTAGGGATAGCAGCGTATCCTGCTAGCAACTCTACGCCATTTCTTTCAAAGGAAAATAGGTGGAGAAAAGCCTGTCCGCCAGCCATCGCCCTTCTGAGAATACTTTTTAGTCGATCGGCATCTGCCTCTTGGGCGATATTGCGGCCCACGCGCTTGATATTCGGGTGCGCCAAAATCGTCCCATCTTGGTCGATCGCCACCGTATAGCCAGCTAGAGAACCCTTGGGAGCACTGGTTTGCACCGGCAGTGCCGACTGCAAACTCAAAGCATAACTCAACTGCCGGCTGTTGCCCCGACGAGTGTAAACTGGAGCGCTTAACACCAAACTCACTTGGCTGTCGCGGCCTTCTTTACTCGCATCTGGAAAATCCTCAGCACTCACAGCCACCTTCTTGCTGTTGGCTTTTCCCTGTCGCTGGAGAGGCCACGACAGACTGATGTAAACGCTCTTCTCATCCAGCAGAGTTTGCTGCTGCTGCACTGGCGGCCACAACTTGGCAGGTAGCGACTGAATCGGCTGCTGCCCGCAAGTGCTCGCTATCACTTGATTTGTCTGTATATTAGTCAATTGCAAGCAATCAACCTGGGCTGGCAACCGCTGCCCTAATTGCGCGATAAACTTTTGATAATCCTTCGGCTCTACAGACTGCAACATTGAGTTTTCCGAAGCGCCAATCAGATTGGACTTCAGCGATTTCGACCACTGTTCAATAGTTTCTGCTTTTCTGACAGCACTTTCTGTCAAATTTTGACGAGCAGTTTCCAGAAGCGTCGATCGTGCCTTGCGATAGGTAACATACTCCCCCACCAGTAGAACAGGCACGCTGAGCAACAAAATCCGCGACAGTAAAATACGGCGAAAGGAGGATTGACCTAACTTAACCATAGGACATATCAAAATTAAGGTGCAACACCAACAGCGACCATAGTGCAATCAACCAGACGGAAAGCGCGAATCGGTCTAGGGTGCTCCGCTGACGAGACAACACAGCTTCAGAACAACATTTAAACACAATTATAGAAGCCACTGTAGTAATCTCGATTCTAAGTGTCTTAACTTAAGGATGCTCAGCAATTTGTTTGGTCAAGGCCTGTGATTTCGGTCACACTTCCATCCTCAATGGGAGGCTCAAGTTGCACCCGTGAGCCCTGGGGCAAAATCTTTCAGGCTGCAAAACAGGCTGGGGTTGACAGACCGCTGTTGGTTAAAGGTAGAATCTTCTGGATGCACTAGCAGTCGAAAGTAAGAGGCAAAAATTTCTGTCTCCCCCTCGTGTACGGAGAGAATGCTGGCTCGATCGCACTTTTGTTTCCGAATACCTGCGAGCTCTGCCCCATCGGATGGGCGATTCGAGATGCTGCACCCCGCAAGTGGCGAACATTGGCCCAAACAGTGCACCCACGCTCCCTAATTTTGCGGTCTCGGCAATAGTTGACCTAGCTGAATCGATGAAAAAAAACTCCAGCAATTATACGTATTATTACACAAACAAGCGTCCCAGATATGATCACGCTTATTTGGTATCTCCCCTAGAAATGGTGGCGACACTTGACTGAGGCCAGCCAGACAAAACTCGGAGTTTTCGATCTCGGCTGTGGCAATGGCAGCCTCAGTCACCTCATCGCAGAGCACGGCTGCGAAGTTGTCGGCGTTGACACTTCCGCACCCGGAATTGCCATCTCCCGCCAAAGTTTTCCCGATTGTCAGTTTATCCAAGCAGATATTTACGAACTCCTCGATACCGATATGCTGAACAGATTTGATATTGTCTTAGCCCTTGAAGTGATCGAACACTTACTTTATCCGAAAGAACTGGCGAAAAATGCAAAAAACCGTCTCAAACCGGGAGGCAGGCTAATTATTTCCACACCATATCACGGTTATTTAAAAAACCTGGCATTAGCTGTTTTTGGAAAAATCGAAAACCATTTTGCCGTATTTTGGGATAACGGTCATATTAAACTTTTTTCTGTATAAACGCTGATAAAATTATTAGTATATGAAGGATACACCGACATTAAAATTTAATTTGTTGGTCGGTGTCCCTATCTGATAAAATCAATGTTATCCTCTAGTAAATTCACATAAAAATCTGAAAGTTTATGATTTTTTATTGTGAGTTGTCAGCAAAATTTGTTTTCTGACTTGACAATCAGCCCTCAGCAAAAGTAAAAAATAAGTTTCAGGGTAAAACATAAAATGACTGTTGGCGTTTGGATATTAGGCGATCAACTTTGGCACAACCAAGCTGCTCTCAACCGCACAGATGATGAATCTGCCCTACCCGTAATTTTAATTGAATCTTGGCAACAGGTTCAACAGCGCCCCTACCACCAACAAAAATTAGTCTTAATTTGGTCGGCAATGCGCCACTTTGCCGAAGAATTGCGCGGCGCAGGCTGCCAAGTCACTTACACAACATCAGCCGACTTTGAAACACCTCTGAAAGCTTGGATTCAAGCTCACGCCATTACGGAATTGCGGGTGATGGCGCCGAACGATCGCCCTTTTTTACGGCTCATCCAAAACTTGCAACTTCCCTGCAAAATAAGCTTAATTCCCAACAATCAATTCCTGTGGAAAGAAACAGAGTTCAGAGATTGGGCATCCAGCCGCAAACGTTTGTTAATGGAAGACTTTTATCGAGCCAGCCGCCAGCGCTTCCAAGTTTTAATGGATGGCAATAAACCAGTCGGAGGCCAGTGGAATTTTGATAAAGAAAATCGCCAGCCGCCAAAAGGTAAACTCAATACACCGAAAGCTCTTTGGTTTGAACCGGATGCTATAACTCAAGAGGTGATAGAGCAAGTTAAATCTCTATCTTTCCCAACTTACGGCAATATTGAACCTTTTCGCTGGGCGGTGACGCGAGAGCAAGCTTTGCAAGTATTAAATGATTTCATCGAACAGCGTCTCCCCACTTTTGGCCCTTATCAAGACGCGATGGTAACGGGGGAGGAAACTATGTGGCATTCCCTAATTTCTCCGTATCTCAATATTGGCTTGCTGCATCCTTTAGAGGTTATTCAAGCAGCCGAAGCAGCTTACGTCGAAAAAAAATTAAATTTAAACAGCGTCGAGGGTTTTATCCGCCAAATTATCGGGTGGCGAGAATACATTCGCGGTGTTTATTTTTACGTGGATGCTGATTATTTTCAGAATAATTGGTTCAACCACACTCAGCCGCTGCCGGAGTTTTTTTGGGACGCTAGCAAAACGGATATGAACTGTTTGCACCAAGTTTTAACTCAAGTCGAAGGCAGCGGTTACGCGCACCACATCCAGCGGTTGATGATTTTGAGCAATTTTGGTCTAATTGCGGGAATCTCGCCCCAGGAGCTAGAAAACTGGTTCCACAGCGCGTTTGTTGATGCTTACGACTGGGTGATGCAGACGAATGTGCTGGGCATGGGTTTGTTTGCTGATGGGGGTGTGTTGGCGTCGAAACCCTATGCTGCGTCTGCAAATTATATCAATAAGATGAGCGATTATTGTCGGGGTGTAAGTTCGATCGCCAAGTGCGATCGGGCGAAAATGCCTGTCCGTTCAATTTTTTCTATTGGGACTTCCTGGCGCGCCACCGCGAGAAGCTTCAGTCGATCGGGCGAATGAGCTTTATCCTAGCAAATCTCGACAAAATGTCGCCGGAAGAATTGGCAACCATCCGCCAAAAAGCCGCAGACTGGCACTTAAGAATTGATACTCCCCATGCCGTGCATGCGAGGGGATTCTTGAAGAGTCCAAATACGAACCTTCAAAGGCGAAATCAAAGCGCCCCTACTGACTCCTTCAAGGCAAAGCCCTAAAGTTGTCGCTACTTTTCGCAAAATGTTTGCAGCGCCGTTGCAGTCTGCATTAATTTTGCTTCCATCTTTTGAGTGATACAAGCCACGCTTGACACGTTTCCCAGACTCTTTCCACCCTTCGGGTTTTTCACCGAACTTAGGTAGTTCATCCGAATCTAAAAAACTCGCCTTACTCGTATAGCTTTCTTCAGTTTCAACAAATTGAATGCCATGTTGTTCGCAAAGCTGAGAAATCCTATCCTTTAATCGTGCGGTAGGAATTTGCACAAAACTTTGATTAGTTTTACTTCCAAGATTGATTTCTTGACGCATTCCTTTGTTCCAGCCAAATACGATAGTGCCTATTTGGTTCTTTAGGCAGTGATTCAATACCAATCTAGCTGCTTTATTGACGGCATCCCTAACTTGTCTATTTCGTTTTTCCGTAATTCTCCCTAATTGTTTAGACCAAAAGCCTTGAGGCTTGTCCTCTTTGACTCCTGCAACTCGTTTGTTGTACCACTGATTTAATGATTTTAGGTGCAGTCCATCTACAATTAAACTTGTCCCCACATTAGACACACAGGTCAGCCAATTATTTAGCCCTGGGTCAATACCTAGAGCTTTACTAGCGTCTAACTCAACTGCTATCGGCGGGACTTTATAGACAAATTCAGCATAAAATTGCCCATTTCTTGGCAAGATGCGAATTTCTCGGATTTTGTCGTAATCCAAGTTTGACGGCATTGGCAGATAGAATTCACTAATTCCAAACCATAGTTTAACTTTACCTCCTAGGGGAAACCTTAATTGCCCATTTTTTAACTTTACATCCGCCTTGGGAAACGTCGCCAGCTTAAGGCTGTTTTTGCGGTATCCCGGCAGTTTAGGGTGTTGTGTGACCGTACCTTTTTTGATGCCCTTAAGTAGTCCAATATAAGACTGAAATGACTCTGCCACAGTCGTTAAAGTCTGTTGAGCTACGTGAGAATACAATGCCTTGAAATGGGGATTGCCTTTCAACAGTCTGTGTAAAGTGGCTTTCCTTGGGAATTTCCCAGTTTTGAAATACAATTGCCGAGAATAGTAAATCCCGCAATTGGCTAATTTGTTTGATTCTTCACAAACAAATTCTAGGATACTTTTCAAAGCTTGATCTGGGCTAATTAAATTTTGTTGGCAACCATAGTTAAACATTTTTTTGATTTTCAATATACTGCTTAACTACTGAGATAGGCGCACCACCGACAGTTGAAATAAAGTAACTGTTAGTCCACAGCGTCGGCAATCGGCTCTTTAGCCAAGGAAATTCTTGGCGAAGATATCGAGATGAGCGCCCTTTCATGTAACGAATTAGTTTGGCAATCCCAAATTGAGGATCGCATTCGACTAAAAGGTGGACGTGATCTGGCATTACCTCCATCTCGATCAATTCACTCTTAAACTCAGTCGCCACATCTAATAATATCTCTTTCAGACGAGTCTCAACGCCTTCAATTAAAACCTTGCGACGATATTTGGGACACCACACGATGTGATATTTGCAAGAGTAGACAATGTTTTTGTTTGACTTGTATTTAATGCTCATACTATAGTTATACAGCATAAAGCTGTATATGGTGCTAATTCAGCATTAAGCTTTGTTAAATACTGAAGGCGGTTGAAACCGCTGCCGACTTATCCCCATGTCTAAAGCCAGGGGCTTGCATCTCGCTTTTCGGTCAGTAGTCATTAGTCAGTAGTCATTAGTCAGTAGTCATTAGTCATTAGTCATTAGTTATTTGCTACCGATGCCCCATGCCCCATGCCCCATGCCCCATGCCCTTTGCAATTCTTATTTTTTCCCTGACTTTTCCCTAAACATTCCACAGCGTTTCCACAGGCAAGTCTGAGGTTTTCCACAGATTTCAAAAAGTTTTCCACAGAAATTAACGGCACGGTCGGATCTTGCTGCGGAATTGGGGATTTAGTTAACCTCTTGCCAAATCCCTCAGACAAACCTCAAAGATATAAATTTATGTAACAAAAAATGCGCCAAAAGGCTGATTATTGCGTAAATATTTTTTTTACATAAAGGACTTTGTAATATTTTGCAACATTGACAAACCCACCTCCTGATACGCACAATGATGCGACCGACCTAAAAAAAAGCGCTCTGATTTCGGCTGTGCCTGCACCTGTATCCGGCCGAAAAGGGGGTTCTGTTTTCAATTTATTAGCGAGACTAAAAAAATGATGAACCCAACAGTCAGTATTTTTGCCGAAATTCCCGAAACGCTGCACGATTCTCTCAAAACTTACCTGGAAACTCATCCCGAATGGGATCTAGACCGAGTATTTTCCGCGTCCCTGTCGCTGTTTTTGTTGCAGAATGCTGATAGCGGTACGCCGGAAGCTTCGCGCAGCTACCGCCAAGCTGCGAGAGTTTATCTCGAAACTCTGTTTCAATCGCCTCAAGACTTGCACAGCAATAATGTAAGTCCTTCGTCGTGAAGAAGATGGGAAGATGGGGGGATGCCTGCTGGCGGGGGCGCTGCTTTCTGCTAGGGCGTGGGGAGGATAGGTTTACAAGTATCCTGGATTGTGAATCAAAGATCTTGGTGAACCCACCCCCTACAGCCTGGTGCTTAAAGATCCGGCTGCCGAATGCCGAATCCTACTAGGCTTTTGGCTCAAACTTGTAACCCACTCCCCGGACGGTTTGAATCATCGAAATTTGGTTGGTATCTGGTTCAATTTTGCGGCGAATTTGACCTATATGGACATCCACCACGCGATCGGCTCCCACATACTCGTAGTCCCAGACTTCATGCAGCAATTCCGATCGCCTCCACACGCGACCGGGTTTGCTAGCCAAACAGTACAGCAAGTCGAATTCTAAAGCAGTCAAAGCCACTATCTGATTGTTGAGAATCACCTCGCGGCGGACGGGATCTATTAGTAGCTGTCCAAAGGTAAGACTTTGTTGTTGAGTCGGAGTAACAATGCGTTTACGCTTCAAAATTGCTGCAACGCGAGCTCCAATTTCTACAAGACTAAAAGGTTTAGTAATGTAGTCGTCAGCACCTTCGGCAAACCCTTTCATTTTGTCAGCTTCATCGGTTCGGCAGGTCAGCATCAACACAAACACGCCCGTGCGTCTTTGCATTTCTTGACACAGTTTGTAGCCAGTAGTATCGGGTAAATTTACATCTAGAACTACTAAGTCAGGATTGAGTTGCTCAAATAATTCCAGACCGGTCTGACCGTCTTCGGCAGACTCTAGTTGATAACCTTGCTGGCTCAAAAAACGGTGAATTAAATTTCGGATTGCCGGGTCGTCATCAACCACAAGGATTTTTACAGGGGCCATGACCACAACTTTGCTTGAAGAATTAGGCAAGAATATTCAGCCATAATAATAGAAAACTGGGTACAAATCTCGAAAAAATTGAGCTTTTAACAGTTATAGCCATATTTATAGCCATATTTATAACCTACGCAAGATTTCAGGCAATAAATCTCCGGGAATTTTGGATAAGGCTAAATTTTGACCTGGCAGCCCACATTCACTATAGAAAGCTCTAATCGTTTTCACAATATAACTCAATGCTGTTTGCCGGGAATCGGCAGCTTGGGAGTTGGCTGGGGCTTGCAGGTTAAGTTTATCTCCATATATTAACCCTTTGTCGTTGAGATGTTGTCCCCAGGCAGTGCACACTTGCAACTGGTGGTGCAGTGCTGCTTCTAGATGGCTGGTTTGGGCGACTTTGTTGGTGGCGAAATCTGGATCTGTGGCTAGTTGATAGTGGGCTAGTCCGAGATTGTTGCGGGCGGCAAGAGTGTCAAAAGTGAGTTGGGTTCGATCGAGCTTGCCGGCGATATCCAGGGCAGCTTCGTAGGCGGTAATCGCCTGCTGTAAAGATTCCGTCCGCGCCTGTTGCTGCTGGAACTGGTTCGCCAAATGCCAATAAGCGGTACCGAGATTGTTGTAGGTAGCTGCTGCTGCTGCTGGTACTAATTCTCGGGTGCGATATTTCAAGGCTTCGCGGTAAGCATCAATCGCCCTGACTAGCAGGAGTTCTGAGGGTTCGTGCTGGGCGAGGTTCCAGCAAGCAGTACCGAGGTTGTTTTGCACTCCGGCATAGTTGAGCGGTTCTCGATCGGGACTGTAACAGCAGAGGGCTTGAGTGTAAGCGGAGATCGCGCTTTTGAGATAGACGATCGGCTGACCATCTTGAGCTAAATTCCAGTATGCTGTCGCCAAATTATTCTGAGCCGCCGCGTACTGCTGGGGTTCGGCTGCGGGGTCTAGATCTAGTAGCGCTTGTTGGTAAGCTGCAACTGCTTGCTGCAAGTTCTCTGTCTTGTCTTGATAGCGGGCTAAATCTGCCGCAGCGATTCCCAAATTTTTGTTTAATCTCACGCGGGTTTGAGGTTCACTGTCGGCATCTGTGCGGTTCAAACCTTCAAGGTAGAGGGCGATGCTGCGTTCGAGACAGGATACCGGATCGGCGGAGTTGAGGCCATTCGTGCGATCGCGCGACAGCATCCAGTAGAAAGTGCCGAGATCGTTGATTAGATCGGAAATTGGCGGTAGGCTGTTGGACTCGTACTGAGTTAAATTTTGTGTCAATTGGGCAATTAGCCGCGCGCATTCGTCGGTTAGTGGTTGATGTTGCTGCGAGTTGTCGTCGAGTTCCAGGTATGCAATCACTTGCTCGATCGCGCGAATAGCAATTGTCAGGTTTTGCGGGGAAGCATCTCCGCCCAAAATGCGATCGCGGTAGTAATTTCCCAAACTGTAATAAGCCAAAGCCAATGCTTCGGAACAGCACTGATGTTCTTGCAGCAATTCGATGTATTGCAGGGTTTGCAGCGGCAGTAAATTGTCTTCCGATGCGAGATTATCTGCTGCTTCCAACTCCTCGGAGGCCGATGCTAGCACCAAATCTGCCAGTTCTACGGATTTAGAATCTGTTGTGGCCGAGGGAGAATCGGGAATTGGGGATGGGGAATCGGGAATTGGGGATGGGGAATCGGGAATTGGGGATTCTTGAGACTTTGAATATTTTAAAACTTTGTCGCCATAGTCTCCGTTGTCCCGCAAGTTTCCGAAGTTTTCCGAGTGTCCGAAGTCTTCCGAGTGCCCGAAGTCTCCCTTCGCTGGAGTTGGTTCGCCTTCAAACTCAAATACTCCGGTGCGCCATTGCCAAAATTCCGGGGCCGATTGCTCGATCGAACTTAGCCAAGGGCGCGAAACCCACAGCAACAGAGTAGACTCGCACATTTGCAGGTTTGCTTCGATGTCTCTCAAATGGCTCAGGAACGACCACTGCACGGCTGGTGAGTGCCTGGTCAGGTGTTCGGCTCCGAGAATTTGAAATCCCGGCAAACGGCCTCCGCTGCCACCGTTTCGGGGCGGTGGGTGTTGGGTCAGCCACGCGGCGATCGAGTCCCAAGGATTTGGATCGCTCACGTCGAGTTCCAAACTGACAAATCGGGGATAGTCGATCGAGGAAGGACGAGAAATCGAGTCAGCACTGTCGGTGGCTAATTCTGCCTGCAAGCGGGCTGCCAGACAGTCGCGCAAACACAAGTCGTCACAGGCGGCGATAAAAATTTGACGGCGTAAGTTGAGGTCGATCGCCTGTTTCAAGCGTTGATAGATCTGCTTGTTCGAGCTAGAAACTTTTTGGGAAGGAGTAGACATCACAGTCTGGCGATTTTAGATTTTAGATTTTGGATTTTAGATTTTAGATTTTGGATTGTAGATTGTAGATTATAGAGTTGAGAGTTGAAATCGCCGATAGGCGATCGCAACACCGACCCATTCGGCAGTCAATCGCACCGTTAACCACCACAGGATTGTAGATTTTCAATTAGCAATTTTATATTTTTGACGCTGCCGTCTGATTAATTGCCGCCAAGTCCCTGAACCTCATCGCCCCAAGCAAACCACCAAATTTCTGCTGGTCTTATTTAGTTTTTCAGCTCGCTCGGCACTGTTCAGGATTATCGCAACTACCTGCTTTTCATTGAAACACAAAAACCATGTTTACCTTGGTAGGGAAACATGGTTTGTTGAATGATTATTTAAAATTCTGATTTGAAGCAGGTTTGAGTGTCAGCTCAGCTTTTAGACTGAAGCAGCCACATACACCAAACCGGCCACCAACAGGAATGCTGCAACACCTAGGATGATGTAGTTCCGCTGCTGGTTTTTGTCGGGAGGTTCGGCGCCGTAGACTTTCGGCTCTTTGGCAAAGTTGTTCAAGCGTCCGTCTTCTTCGGTAGTATAAGGCATTGGCAACAATCCTCAATATTTTTGATTGCCATCACTTTACCAAAAAACGCTATCAAAGCGCCGCCCTTAAGTTCAGGAATTTATTTTGAGTTGACAGTGCCTGTCTGAGGAGAAGAGGCGATCGCATAATCTTTGACAGGCATTCTTCCTGCTAAGTACGCTAAACGTCCCGCTTCTGCTGCCATTCCCATTGCTTTTGCCATCGCCGGGGAATTTTGGGCATTGGCGATCGCCGAATTAATCAACAGTGCATCAGCGCCCATTTCCATTGCTTGGGCCGCTTCGCTGGGAGTGCCGATTCCGGCATCGACTACCACAGGAATTTTCACCGTGTCAATAATGATTTGAATATTGGCAGCATTATTGATCCCTTGCCCGGAACCGATGGGCGAACCTAAAGGCATGACAGTTGCACAACCGACTTCTTCGAGGCGTTTTGCTAGCAGCGGATCGGCATTAATGTAAGGCAAAACGGCAAAACCTTCTTTGACTAATTGCTCTGCGGCTTCCAAAGTGCCGATCGGATCTGGGAGCAAATACTTAGCATCAGGAATCACTTCTAACTTGACAAAATTATTATCTTCCTGCCCCAAAAGCTTTGCCATTTCCCGGCCCAAACGAGCCACTCTAATCGCCTCATCCGCAGTTTGACAACCAGCAGTATTGGGCAGCATCCAAATTTTAGTCCAATCAAGAGCCTCTGCCAATCCTTCATGACCGGGAGCATTTGTCTGCACCCGCCGCACAGCTACAGTCACAATTTCGCACCTGCTAGCATTGACACTTTGCTGCATTTCGGCAATGCTGCGATATTTTCCCGTCCCCGTCATCAAGCGAGAATGAAAAGTTTTGCCAGCAATCACCAGAGGTTTATCTAAAGATGGCGTTGCTGTATCTACTGGATAGCCAAAAATGCTGTATTCTACTGCCTCTTCCCACTGCTTTCGACCTCCGAGCATTGCTTCAAGCTGCCAAGCTTCTTCAATAGTTAGATCGTCGTGGGTAACAGCAGATAAAATTTGCCCTAAAGTAATTAATTTAGCATCTCGCGGCATATTGTTCTGCAATCCCCGCGTTACAATCTCTTTAAATTCGCTGAAATGATCTTCCATTTTTCCACTCTTCCCTTGTGATGATTTGAATTTGTTCGCTGTTGACAACAAAAAATATTTTTTGAATTTGCTTTTCGGTATCCCAGAACAGAGCTTGTTTGATGCCAGCGTTGATTTTCCAGACATCGTAATTTTCTCGGTTGATGTGAAAAATAACGGTTGCTGCACCTTGCTTTTTTGCTCTACTGATGCCTTCTTGCACTCTGTCTCTAATATTTTGAGTCTGTTCTGTCAACTCCTTAAATTCGCAAATCTGACCGTCAATCTCAGCATCTGGCGTTCTCACACCCTCTGCTGCTTGTTCGATCAAAATTTTAACTCTCTTGCCTATTTTAGCCAAAACTTCAGCAACAAAGATTTCCGAATCATTAAGATTGTGTTGTTGGTGGATGAGGACAAATCCGCCAGCTACCTCATCAAAATAATATCGCTGATATTCGGGTTCGGCATTTTCGTAGATGGCTTTGCTTGTCTGGATATATTCTGAATTCACCGTTATTATACTCTCAATGGACTCCGATCGCCTAAAGTTAAATGTATGAAAGCAACTGTCGAGCAACTGGCCGAAATTGGGATATTTGCCAGCTTAAACCGAACTGAATTGGAGCAATTGCAAGAACATACAGCAATTCGGACTTACCGACAGGGAGAAGTTGTGATGTATGAGGGCGATCGCATCCCCGAAAAATTATACACGCTTTTGAGCGGTTCTCTGCGGGTGGCAAAAACAGCGGTGGCGGGTAAAGAAACAATTCTCCGCACCCTATTTCAGGGAGATATGTTTGCTGCGCCTGCTTTGTTGGGTGACGGGATTGCGCCGGCAACGGTGACTGCTGAAACTGATGTGGAGGTTATTACCACAGAACGGGATTTTTTGCTAGCAGCAATTCGAGAAAATCCTGAGATTGCTTTGCGAATATTGGCGGTTTTTAACCAGCGGTTGCAGCAACTACATGAGACTGTACACGGTTTGGTGTCGGAAAGGGCGATCGTGCGGCTGGCCCGATTCATTCATTACTTTGGCATCGAGCAAGGCACGAAGATTGTAAATAATAGTGTATGTTTAGAAAAACGTTTGCCATACTATCAAATTGCTCGCAGTATTGGCATTACCTATGAAGAATGCGTGCGCTTATTTAAGAAACTTAAGCCGTTTGTATCCTACAGTCGAGGCGGTAAAATTACTGTGTTGGATTGGCATAAATTGGAGGATATTGCCTCTGGAGATGAAATAGATTAAAGCCTTCCCGAAAATAAGACGGTGGTTTAAATCGCGCCTACAACGAAGATAAGACGGCGGTTGAAACCGCGTCTACAAAAACAAAGTCTGCCTCCGCAGACTCAAGATCAGATAATTTTAACCACTCATTCTTCAACCCGCGGAGGCGGGTTTTGTTTGTGTCGCCGCGAATTCCATTCGCCGGGTCTTATTCTCACGAATTCCATTCGCCGGGTCTTATTCTCACGAATTCCATTCGCCGGGTCTTATTTTCACTCCGAAAATGTCAAAACAAACGCCAAATTTTCTTCGGCTTTCAAAGCGTGGGGAGCGCGAGCGGGCATGAATACAAATACTCCCGGTTCCAAAACTATATCCTTACCTTCGAGCGTCAAAACTCCTTTTCCTGCGACTACATTAATTGTCGCATTCCGCGCTGAATGGTGTTCGGCAATGTCCGAACCTGCTGCCAAACAAAGTAAAGTATGCTGACAATTATTGTCTTTGACTAAGATTTTGCTCTGCACTCCGGTGGCGGGATATTCAATTGTGTCTCTGAGTTGGATTGATGAAGATTGTAGCGGTAAAATGGTAGCAGTCATAATTTTTTACTCCGTTAAGATTGTTTTTGAGCACAGATGATGATATAGCCTAAATCCTCTTGGTACTTCTGGAAAACTCGACGCATTGCTAAGATACGATCGCGAATTTGCGATCGGCTTAAAACATTCCACAAAATTCGCGCAGTACCCACAAACCCTTCGTCATCAAGCATTCGCCGCAAATTGAGGAGTCCCATCGCCCCGGTTTGACACTTTTCTACTTGCAAACCCGCGTTTTGACAAAGAGCAATCCAGCCCGACTCAGACAAAGGTGTTGAATTAACTCGAATCACTTCCGATAAAGCTTTGTGAATTTCTGCTTCTCGGTTTTTGGCTAAAAGTTCGTGAGAGAGAAACTTGCCACCCGGTTTTAGCCGATCGCCAATTCCTGATAAAATCTTCGCTTTCCCCGACGGCGACTGCATCGTCAGAATAGCTTCAGCCAACACCCAATCAAACTCTTGGGTAATCCGATCCAAGTGCAAAATATCTCCTTCGATAATTTCCACTCGATCGCTCAAACCCGCTGCTGCAACGTTAGCACGGGCGCGCGACACACTGTCGGGATTTTTCTCAACTCCCACTACTTTTACACCAAAACGTTCTGCAAGGGCGATCGAACTATATCCAAAACTCGCCGCCAACTCCAAAACAGTATCCCCAGACTTAAAATCCGCCAATTCTAATAACATTTCTGTAGCAGCTTTTCCCCCCGGCCTCAGCATTGTCTTGCCAGCGGCTGCTAGGACTTCATGGCCCGGCGCAGTCTTAAAATTGAGAGTAGTATTGGTCATAGATTTGACCTCCTATTTAACCTTACTCTCAGTTTGCCAAATTCTTCCAAATCTGTCTATGAGCTAACTCATATTCAAATAAGATAGGACTTACGGTTGAAACCGCGTCTATATAAACGAATATGGCGGTTGAAACCGCGTCTATATAAACGAATACGGCGGTTGAAACCGCGTCTACACAAACGAAGTCGGCGGTTGAAACCGCATCTACACAAACGAAGTCGGCGGTTGAAACCGCGTCTACACAAACGAAGTCCGCCTCCGCGGACTGAAGAGAATAACGTAATTTTAATTGCAATATCTTCAACCCGCGCAGGCGGGTTTTGCCTGTCTAGACGCGGTTTCAACCGCCAGTCTTCTTAATTTTAATTGCAATGTCTTCAACCCGCGGAGGCGGGTTTTGCCTGTCTAGACGCGGTTTCAACCGCCAGACTTCTCTCTATCGAATTTGCTCGGATTGCGCGGAACATTCCAAAGCGACAAAGCCCCGCACCAAATGCTAACCGCATTAGTAAAAGAGTCGGTACTTCTCGCAGAGACTTGATGAAACCCGATACACCAAAACGCACTAATCCGGCCGGTCTAACTATACCTTGCCAGATAGAATCTATCCATGAAGGAAGGGTTTCTTTCGTCCAATCTGCGGTAGTCACAACGCCCTCCACCAACCCCGTTGCTTCTAAAAGTTCTGAAAAGCCTTCGATGCTTGAAAAAGCCGGATGTGACCATTGATCCAGCAGTTGCTGCATTACAGGTTTCTCCCAGAAATTGAGCGGGATTTTGCGATCGTCTCTTTGATTCCAATCCGCCACAACCAGCACGCCACCGGGCTTTACGACTCTCATTAACTCTTTCGCAAACACGGCTTTATCTGGCATATGGGGCCCGGCTTCGATCGACCAAACCACATCAAAACTCGCATCTGGAAACGACAGCGCCATAGCATCATCCACCCGAAACTGCAAATCAAGTTCTGGCGGAGTTAATTCTTGAGCACGTTGAACTTGCTGCGGGCTGATAGTAATCCCGGTGACAGCAAACTTATAATCCTGCGCCAGAATCCGGCTGCTACCACCAATTCCACAGCCCACATCTAAGACGGTAGTACCAGCAGGTAATTGATCCAAGCCGCCCCAGCGCACCATTTCATGCACAAAATCCGATTTAGCTGCGAGGAAATCTTTCCGTTGTGGCGGCGCACCGTAATGCCCCAAGTGGATATGTTCGCCCCAATAAAATTCCAAAATGCCGTCTTCCGTCCATTCATCGTAGGAATTGGCCACAGAATCGGATGATTGATAAGGGCGAGCCGTGATTAAATAGATCGTAAGGGCGATCGCCAGTAGTGCAAACACCACTCCAACTACAACAAATAAATTCATTTTTCACCTTCTCTCAAGAGCAGAATGTATAGAAGTGGACAGTTGACAGTGGACAGTTGACAGTTCCATAGTAGGGGAATCAAACCATTTATGCTTGACGGGTATCGGCTCTATTTTACTCGTTACCAGGATCCTGCCTGGTAACGAATATCTGGAGGCTCTGCCTCCTTAATTGGCTACACTGCTGAATTTAATTTCTGCTTGTTCTTGAAATGATGCAATCGATTGCAGACTATCTGAATCAGCATCCCAAAGAATGAACTTGAAACAATCAGGAATATCGCGAAGTGTCAGTATTTTTGAATTAGTCAACAGGTGAATATTAGCATTGTGACACGCCCGAAGATTGTAGTTAGGTATTCGCTCAGAAAGATGATGAATATTGTGGTAAGCAATATCAGCCGAAAACCAATTAAGAATAGTTGGTAATTTGAGATAACTACTGCCTTCAATTGCGCCAAGAAGATAGTCCCAACCCTCTGTTTTATGAGCGTAGGAACCCTCAAAATTATGCTGAACAAAGAAGATACAGATAAATATCGCCGCTGAACAAGTCATCACAATTGAGTAAACACTCCAGAAAAACCCCACCCCAAGTAAGTTGCTCAGATAAATCCAGCTACCAACAACACAAATATTGTTGAAGAGTAAATCCCAAAACTCAGCCGTCGTATACCAATGTTTGGATTTATAAGAGGCAATGATTCCAGATAAACCCATGCCAGAATCTTGATTTAGACAAGTAAAAATATGTTGAATAAAACCAACAGTCCCCAAAATCAGCGCGAGTCTGGGCTTAATGATCAGGTAGAAAAAACCACCAGGAAACAGCATAAATGGGTGTCTCAGCAACTGATATATCTTTTGATTAAATGGACTTAGCGCCGCAAACTTTTCTGTAGAAATCAACGCCGAAGGGCCTCGGTACATATCCCAATTACCATTATGTTTGTGGTGATAGGCGTGTCCCCTCGACCAGGGGTACTGAGGAATCGCATTGATGATACCTAGCAGGAAACCCACGGTGCGATTGACTTTTTTGGAACTAAACAGAGAATAGTGTCCGCAGTCGTGCATCAACGAGAAACAACGACCAGAAAAAAGTGTCATTAACACGATTATCGGTGGCAGAAGCCATACAGAAATGGCAGCAGCTTTAAATGCTAAAAACCATAAAAATGTATAGGGAATCACTGTATTGAGGATTTGGCAAGTAGCTGTGAAATTGTTGCTCTTCATGTAAGGAGATAGCACAAAATCCGACTTTTTGATCGCGCTTTTCATTGAGTATGTTTGTAGTGTGGATAAGTGCTGAACTGAGAATTAGAATGTGGGCGTTTTGCCATTATAAAAATAAATTAATGGCAGTTTGCTTTTAACCCATATTTAATAAACCTGCTGATAATATTGAGTTCATTGTCTTCTCATTTGGCTTGTATCGTAGAGTTGAAATTCACCCCAACGCTGACGTACTTGGTCATAACAATCAACCGGAGGAATCGCCAACCGTTGCAGTAAATCGATTTCAATTTGACCGTCACCTGTTAGCAGAATAATAATTTCTTGGGTGGGATTGTATGTTGCAATAATTTGAAGCAAATTTGAAATGGCGCATGGCTCTAATTCGAGTCGTCGTAAATAATCTGTTACTGATAATTCAGTGATGAATTGCAAGTAATGCGGAATTGTATCAGTCTGCCAATTTACAGGTGCATTGACAGGTAGATCGACATCACAAACCGTCATACCTCGACCAAGGGTTAAAAATCCATTCCAAGCTGTGTATCCAATTGTCAGCATATTTTGGTGGATGAACTTATTCTGCCAATAGCTAAAGCTACCTTGCCGCTTGTTATTTTCAACTTGCATTGGCTTGATCCCCCAGCACTTTAGCATATTTCACCATATTTTTCAGCGATGGAACAGTCTGAAATAAAGCATCTGTCTCTGATTTCCCACTCGCAAATGCTTCCAGGGCTTTCTTAACTTCTAGGTTTTTACCAATCCGAGGATATCTCAATGTCTCAGCTAGAATCGTCATAACTCAACTTATTTCAATGATTAAATTTGTGAAAATTGACAGCAAAAATATACTGAGGCTGAGTTCAAACAGTTACAAAGTATGATGATTTTACTGTAGAGTAGCGACAGACTACACGGAAATAGTTAGCGATTGGTAGACATCGCCTTTTATTCACATTTACGCAGAAACTATTACCGACTAAAATCTATCAGGAATCAGTGAAGTCCAATCAATATCGTTCTAAGTCAATAGATCGATCGCCAAAACACATAAATTTTGAGAAAGCTGAATTAACCATCATCTATGCCTCGTAGACGAAAAAGAACAGGTTTGCGATATCGGCGGGCCTTCTGACTAAGAGACTGTATCATCTCATCACAGTTGCGGGACAGCGCCGGACTTACACCGGACTTTCCCCGTTTCTTCCAACGGTTGCTTTTCGTTGAAACCGATTTTTGCACATCTATGAGCTTATCACAATTTTGGCTTGTTTGCATAAAAAACTGTGAAATCTGTCACCAGCGCCACAAATCGCTGCACCGGAACGCATTAATACGACTGGTTGGTGGCAAAGGCGATCGGCGTTGGGTGAGGTATGGCACTCTTGTGGCTTGCATCGTCTGTGGCACACTTTACCCTTCCACAAGGGTTCAACTCTGAACTCGATCGCACGTTCAAAACTTGGGCGACTCCCGAAAACTTTTTATTTGCGGGCTATATGGGCGATCGACAAAATTGCAAAAGTCATCAACTATCTTGAAATACATCTGCGTCGATCTGTGTTGCATCTGCCCTGAATCAGCAGTCAATTTATCGATCGAAAATTCATGCAAAAGGTCTGATAATCCAGAACTATAAATCATACTATACGGCAAGTCGCAGACACATAAAAATCTTGATAATTTGCTTGATGAGAATGTGACAAGACACAAAATAGGCGATAGTTTTGGGTTAGATCGGGTATTCCTGCATTTGCAAGTTAACGCTCAGTTATACCGCTGGTTAGTCAGTGAAGGCGCAAGCAAAAGGTTATTAGTCAGTGTTGAGTACCAAATCAGATAAAGACTGTTTTACACTTGGCAAATGGTGTTTCGTAGCAGAAAGTTGTGCAACCATCTGTGCGCGAGATGAAACCTCAAGCTTGCGGAACATTCGCTTCAGAGCTTGCTTCACAGAATTCTCAGTAATCCAAAGTTCAGTCCCAATTTCTGCGTTGGTTCGTCCCAAAGCAACCAACTCGGCAATTTGCAATTCACGAGACGTTAAGCGATCGGTTTTGAAAGGTTGGTATTGCGATCGCACTGTTGCAGTCCAAACAGACAAGTGCAAACAGATGGCACTCAAATCAGCTAGATTTTGTGCATCAAAGGCAGGCATTGACTGTTCGCGAGTGCAGCCCAATACACCCACTAATTGACCGCAGCTTACAATCGGCCCCGCCATCACGTGCCAATGATCGGGTCGAGGACAAATCATAGTCCAAACCTTGGGTGATGCTACTAATGCTTCGTGAACGGGAGCATGACGCTCTACTAAATAACGTACAACAGGATTATGTTCGATTGATAGTCCATTTTGCAGTGTTTTCTGAAGATTGCTATTTACCAAGGGCAGTCGATCGAAGAAAAAGACTGCCGATCGCTTAGCTGCAAAATACTCACCGATTTTCGGCACGACTTGCGATCGCAGGTCTTGTTCATCTTTGACCTGGTTGATGGCTTCAAATAAATGCTGTAAGGAATTTGTCATGGTCATGATGGCAAAAAGTGTACCCGATCGGGGTCTATAACTACTGAATTACTCAGCTTATATTATCAAAAGTATCAAAAATAACATGACATGACCATCAATTCGGAAATTGAGCGCGCTCCCATCCGTTCGATGCAGATTGGGTTTTATGCGATTTCCGTCGTGTTTAACCTCTGCTTGATTGCTCAATTGTTAACGGTTGGAGTCGCTTACTTTGTTAATCCTGCATGGTGGGATATTCATGTTTGGCTAGTCCGAGGATATAGCGGGCTGTCATTATTATTGCTGGGATGGTCGCTCATCACTCGATTCTCACCCCAAATACAACGTCTCACTGCAAGTCTACCCGTGCTGCTTGGACTACAATTTTTTACCATTCATCTCAAGAGTCCTTTTCACTTACAGGTACTCCATCCTCTGATTGGATTTACATTACTCTTTGTTTCTTCAAGCCTTGTACATAGCGTAGGGCGGATTTTATCGCCCGCCAATCTTCATAACGATCGAGTTGAAAAGGTATAAATGATGCAAAATGCAATTTTCAGCCCCTTCTTTGCAATGGTGTTTCTGACACTTTTAGTCTGGGTGTATATGTACATCCGCCGTATCACTTTCATCACAAATACAAAGCTCGACCCGAAGGATCTGGCTGTACCTGGTACACTGGCGCAGATATCGCCACCAAACGTATCCAATCCATCAGATAACCTCAAGAACCTGTTCGAGATTCCCGTCCTCTTTTATGCGCTGGTGTTATACCTCTTCATCACGAAACAGGTAGATGCAGTTTATGTGAATGCCGCTTGGATCTTCGTTGTCTTTCGCGCATTGCATAGCATCGTTCATTGTACATTCAATCTGATCATGCTTCGGTTCTACCTGTACCTATTTTCAACTCTCATGGTGTGGTTCATCGCAATTCGTGCAGCCCTTAGCCACTTTGCTACATAGGTAAGCTAATCAGCATTTAAATTGCATGGTAAAATAAATTTTCACTCTTGTGGGGTGGGCATCCTGCCCGCCCTCAACATACAATTTAAATGCACAACAGCTTATGCGCTTCATTTCGTTTTAATAAATGACCGTTCTACAAGGGGCCAAGCTGTAACTCGATCGCACTCTCAAACATTCGGCGAGTCCAAAATCTTTTTATCCGTTGGGAGGATGATACGGGCGATCGACTTTCCAGCCTTTATCGCGCCGCCTGCGTAGCTGACAAACCGCCCCGGAAAGCCAAAATTGACACAACACCAGAGAGGATTTTGCCTCAACTCCTGGAAACGGGAACACAAAGAACGATCGCACTTGCGATCGCTCTTTGTGTTCGGAGCTCTAACTTGCTACAATTTAATCGCACACGCAACTAAAAGAGATTATGAGCGAACTATTAGATGAGACGCTTTCTATTGAAATCGCCACTCGCATTAAAAGCAACCGGAAAAACTGCTTTGATAACGCTTCCAAAGCAGCATTAACCACCGAAGGTGCAATCTACATCCAAGGATTTTTAGCTGCACCCGGAGCACCGTACAAACCCATCGAGTATAGCTGGATTGAACTCAACGAGCGGATTGTTGACCCAACTTTCCCACATCTCGGCTTCAGCGCTCAAGACATTCATTACTTTCCCGCCCAGCGATTGAGCATCAAGAAACTCAAAGCAATTCTAGATGAGTCAAAAGAAGATTATCCAGAAGATGACCCGCTACCGGTTTACGGCAATCAACCTTATGAATATTACGGCGATGTGATGTTAGGCGGCAAAGATTACCAAAATGCTTACGATTTGGCTTCCGCTAAATGCAGGGAATTGAACCAACCCAAAAAACAGGAATCTGACGAATCATGATTTACTGAAAAATGATTTTACGCGCTACATAAACGCGGTAAGGTGCGCACTGCGCACCTACAAATAGAGCTTTAAGTAAGTTTTGAAGATGCAAACCTCGCATAATTAAAACCAGCCAATAACGGATCTATTTTTTGATTCCAAATCGAATCAGCCAACAATTTAGCCGTCACCGGAGCCAACAAAATGCCATTGCGATAATGCCCCGTCGCCAGCGTCAAATTCTCCCAAGCACTTGCACCCAAAATCGGCAACTCATCGGTCGTTGCTGGGCGAAATCCCCACCAAAACTCTAGAATCGGATAATTTTGTAATTCGGGATATAACTGCATAGCTCCTGCTAGCAAGCTGTGGATTCCCGCCGCAGTATTTCCCGGAGTGAAATCTACATTTTCGCTAGTTGCACCAATAATAATTCTCCCATCTTGACGCGGCACAATATAAATACCGGTGCCGAATAAAACTGTTTGTAGCGGCTGAGTTATTCCACAATTTTCTGGGACGCATACTGACATCATTTGCCCCTTTCTGGGAAAAATAGGAACATTCAATAACTGCTCAGACCAAGCTCCAGTCGCCAAAACATAATGGTCAGCTTGCAATTTTCCTACCGTTGTTTCAACACCCAAAACTCGGTTTTGCTGCCGAATAATTTCCGCTGCACTGCCTTGAATAATCTCAATTTGCAATTCTTTAGTTGCTGTCTGAAGTGTCCGAAATAAAGCGCGGTTGTCAACTTGAGCGTCGTCAGGATACCACCAACCACCGATTACTTCTTCACCCAATCCAAACTGGTGCTGGCGAATCGCATCTCTGTCCAACCAATGAGAATTAAGGTTTAACAAATGTGGCTGTTCTTGAGGCTGATTTTGACAGACTGGTGCGAGAATGCCCGATCGCCAATACCCCGTTTTCAACCCCGTAATCTCTTCCAGCCGTTCCACCCAGGCAGCATACAGGGAGCGACTTTGCAAGCACAAATCCAGCATCGGACTAGGAGGAATTCGTTCAGCTTGGGGGGCAAGCATTCCGGCTGCCGCCCGCGCCGTCGGTTGTTTAGAATCAGCGGTGAGAACGGCGACAGAAGCCCCTCGCAACTTCAGTTCAACTGCTAGGGAAAGGCCGATAATTCCGCCGCCAATAATCAGAATATCTTGAGATGAATTCATTGACTTTTCTATGGACTTTCTGGCTTTTTTTACCTCTGGGCATTCTTGAGAGTAAGGTGCTGGTGTTCGCACCTTACAGTTAGAATTTTTGCACAATTTTTACATACTCTCGGTGGGGCGATGCTCCTAGCCCGCCCGAAATATGCAATCTAAATGCAGTACAGCTTATCAGCCTTCATCCGCAAAAAATCTATGCTTGCGGTTTCCACACAGTCTCCGAGCCCTGGCCCCAAAAACCGTCATATTTTGTCACCTTAATATCGCCTAAAACCTTAGTTTGGCAGGACAAACGGCGGTTCGATGCCGAAGAATGGGGAGGAAGGGAAAGTCTGGCTTTTTCGCGCCACTCCGGCTCGGAAACTTCACCCTCGATGCTGACGGCGCAGGTGCCGCAAGTGCCTAGCCCGTGACAGTTGATGACTTTGGCGTTACCGTTGTAGAGATCGATGCCGTTTTTGAGTAAAACTTCACGGAGATTCGATTCGCGATCGCACTCAAATGTTTTTCCTTGCGCTTGTACCTTAACCACAGCAATTCACCCCAATTAGATTTATGTTAACTTTCCTATATATTATCGCATTTATTTCAAATAAATTCATCTAATATGATAAGTCATATATTACCAAATTCTCATCGCACTTCCCATGACAAATCGGCTCTGGATCTACGATACCACGCTACGAGACGGTGCTCAGTGCGAGGGACTCTGCCTATCTCTCGAAGATAAACTGCGCATAGCTCGACAGTTAGATAGTTTAGGAATTCCCTTTATTGAAGGCGGCTGGCCGGGAGCTAATCCTAAAGACGTACAGTTTTTTTGGCGGCTCAAAGAAGAGCCGTTAACTCAAGCAGAAGTTGTCGCTTTCTGTTCGACTAGACGGCCGGGAAGGACAGCAGCAAATGATGAAATGTTACAGCCTATTTTGTCCGCAGGTACTCGCTGGGTAACGCTGTTTGGCAAGTCGTGGGATTTGCACGTCATTGAAGGTTTGAAGACGACGCTAGAAGAAAATTTGGCGATGATTCGAGATACAATTGAATATTTACGGAGCCAGGGAAGGCGCGTTATTTACGATGCTGAACACTGGTTTGATGGCTACAAATACAATCCCGATTATGCTCTTCAAACTTTAGCAGCGGCGGCGGATGCCGGTGCAGAATGGCTGGTGCTTTGCGATACTAACGGCGGCACTTTACCCCACGAAGTAACTCAAGTAGTTCGCGATGTTTTAGCATTTTTAGCAACAAAAAGTACAACATTTTTACACTTAGGAATTCACACTCACAACGACTCTGGAGTTGCGGTTGCTAATGCTTTGGCTGCTGTGCAAGAAGGCGTGAAAATGGTGCAGGGAACTATTAACGGTTACGGTGAACGCTGCGGCAATGCTAATTTGTGTTCATTGATTCCTAATTTTCAGCTAAAGTTAGGTTATGATTGTATTCAAAATGAACAGTTAGCCAAATTAACTCAAGTCAGTCGATCTGTCAGCGAAATTGTCAATCTCGCTCCCGATGATCATGCTCCTTTTGTCGGTCTTTCGGCTTTTGCTCACAAGGGCGGAATTCACGTATCAGCGGTTGAAAAAAATCCCTTAACTTACGAACATTTGGAACCTGAAAAAATCGGCAATATCCGGCGAATTGTGATTTCGGATCAAGCTGGTTTGAGTAATGTTTTGGCGAAGGCTAAGACTTTTGGGATTGAGCTCGATCGCAAAAACCCTGCTTGCCGCCAAATTCTGGAAAAATTAAAAGCTTTGGAAAGTCAAGGATATCAATTTGAAGGCGCTGAGGCGAGTTTTGAATTGTTGATGCGGGAGGCTTTGGAACAGCGCCAGCGGTGGTTTGAAATTAAGGGATTTCAAGTACACTGCGATAAGGTTGGCGAAGATTGTACGGCTTTAGCAACTGTCAAATTGTCAGTCAACGGTACAAATATTCTGGAATGTGCGGAAGGAAACGGCCCGGTTTCCGCTTTGGATTCGGCTTTGCGGAAAGCTTTGGTGAATTTTTATCCGGCGATTGCACATTTTTATCTAACAGACTACAAAGTGCGAATTCTCGACTCTGGTGCGGGTACTTCTGCTAAAACTCGCGTTTTATTGGAATCGAGCAACCGCCAGCAGCGGTGGACAACTGTAGGGGTTTCTACTAATATTTTGGATGCTTCTTGTCAGGCGGTTGTTGAAGGTTTGGAGTATGGTTTGGTGCTGGACAATCAAGAGGCGATTCCTTTGGTTTGTCGGGTTCATTAATTAAGAATACCGGGCGGTTAGAAACCGCGTCGATACAAACAAAACCCGCCTCCGCGGGTTGAAGATGATAAAAATACCGGGCGGTTAGAAACCGCGTCGATACAAACAAAACCCGCCTCCGCGGGTTGAAGATGAAGAGTATGCGGTTAAAATTACCTTATTCTCTTCAGTCCGCGGAGGCGGACTTTGTTTGTGTAGGCGCGGTTTCAACCGCCGTCTTATCTTATTGAACCGTATTGATTGTCAACTAACTATAACTTGTTTAAGGATGCAAAAACTCTAAATGATCTCCGGGAACGGATCGCAATTTAGCCGCAGATCCTTGCAGTTTCAACCTGCCGCGTTCTAACATGATAATCCAATCGGCGCGATCGATCACTCGCGGCCTGTGACTGATAAAAATCGTGGTTTTCCCGTGCCGGTACATCAGCAAATTTTCCAAAACTTCCGCCTCGCTGGCGGGGTCTAGCCCTGCGGTAGATTCATCTAAAATCAATACTGGCGGGTTGTTGAGAATGGCGCGGGCGATCGCCAATCTCTGTCTTTGTCCCCCAGAAATATTCGCTCCAAACTCCCCTAAAACAGTTTGATACTTATCAGGTAATTGACTGATAAATTCGTCAGCCCCCGCAATTTTACACACTTTCACAATCTGTTCAAAGCTGGCATCAGGACTGCCCAAATGAAAATTATCTAGAATCGATCTGCTCCAGAAATGCGCTTCTTGGGGAACAAGAACCACCTGCTGTCTGAGACAGTCGAGAGACAAATCCTGCAAGTTGTAACCGCCAATTCTCACATTACCAGATTGCAGCGGATACAGACCAGCAATTACCTTAGCTAACGTACTTTTTCCGCAACCAGAATAACCGATTAAAGCAATTGCTTGACCGCCGGGAAACGTCACAGAGAAATTTTCCAGTAAGTCAAGTCTGCCTGGGTAGTGAAAATTAACACTCTTGCAAACAATTTCGTCACGATCTTGAAGCGTTACCACAGGTTTATTAATATCGCTTTTACTTTCCGGCTCAGCGTCTATAACTTCCGAAAGCCGTTGAGTTGCTGTCTGGACGCGAGCCATTTCATCAGTAGATTCGACCAAGGAAGTCACCCAAGTAGTAACGTTTTGATTCATGCTAATAAAGGCTAGCAACTGACCAATACTCAATACCTTGTCAATCACCAAACCGCTGCCCAACCACAGCAGGGTAATGCTGCCCGCTGAAGCAATAAAACCAGAAAAAATATTGTTGAGAATGCCAATTTGTGTAGTCCGAAAAGTAAGACTCGCTAAGCGACCGAAGCGGCTTTGAAATTCTTCCCAAAGTTGCTGGGCGCTGCTAGTAGTTTTGACAGTCAGCGCGCCTTTAAAGGTTTCTACTAAAACGCCTTGAGTTTCTGCTTCTAGTACAAATAAATTCCGCGTCTTTTGCTGCAATACGGGCAGAAAAACTACTGTAGAGGCAGTCATGAACACAGCGATAACTGTAGCTGCCAGCGTCAGTTCCTTGCTGTAAAATAACATGAAAACAAAAGAAACTACAGCTATAAAAAATTGACTGGGCAAGCTGATAGCAAATTGAGAAACTAATTTATTGATTTCTTGGATATCTTGTAATCTACTGACAATTTCGCCGCTGCGTCTGGTTTCGTAAAAGCTCAAAGGCAATCGCAGGAATTTACGCCCGAATTCCATCACCAATCCCAACTCTAAACGCTGGGAAAATTGAGCAATCAAGTTTGATTGTACTAATCCCAAACTGCTGCTAAATAGGTTCATAACTATAACTGCGATCGCCACACTTGCCAAAAGTTGCGTGTCGCCCCGTACCAAAATGTCGTCGGTGAGCAGTTGTACGAGAAAAGGCGAAGAAATTGACAGCAAACCCAACACCATATTCAGCAACAGTGCTTCCATTAAAAGCTGGCGGTAAATCCAAACCCGGCGCATCCATTTTTGTACTGAATTGGCGGGCGGTTGACCGTCTGCTTCGGCAAAAAATCGATCGGGATCTGGGTCTACTAGCAAGCACAGCCAATCTGTCCAACCTGCCGCTAATTCTTCTTTGGAAATATAGCGCATACCGACAGCCGGATCGCCGATCGCATATTTGTCGCCCTGCTTTCCGTACAAAACAACCCAATGATAACCGCTCCAGTGAATAATTGCCGGCAAAGGTGCTTCATCAATTTTGTCTAAAATAGCAGCGGCTGCTCGCACCGATCGAGCATTAAAGCCCACCGCCTCAGCGCCTTGCTTCAAGCCCAGCAGAGTCGTCCCCTTTTGACCAGTGCCGGCACATTCTCGCAAACGACTAATAGTAAAATTCTGTCCGTAAAATTTGGCGATCGAAGCCAAACAAGCCGCCCCGCAGTCTTCTTCACTCTGCTGGATTACAACCTGGTATTTTTTAAATCTGTTTACTTGTCCGAATAATGGCATTTTGCCGATCAAAGGGATGTTCTTTAACATTTTGCAAATTGAATAATGAGTAGAGCATAATGAACACTACTCCTCACCAACTACCCAATCAGCAAAAAGCACCCATAAAGTTATGGGTGCTTCTCGATCGACAGTTAGAGAGCTGAATTCACAGCCCTAAACTTTAGGAGTAGCCGTAGCGGACTACTCTTCTGAAGGAACCGTCGCAATTCCGGCGGTACACTACCCAACTGCGGCGGCGCCCACGGTTACAGTTGTAGCGATTATTGGCATAATAGTAACCGCCGTTGACACTAGCTGATTCTTCAGGGGTGAGTTCAGCAAACAGTGAATTTTCCTTATTTTCTTGCATGATTTGACTCCTTTCAAGGTTAAAAGTTTTTCACAGAAACTAGAAATTATCTAAAATTTCTACAGCCTTGCTTAAATAAAGCACCATGAAATTATGGGTGCTTTCTCGATCGACAGTTAGAGAGCTGAATTCACAGCCCTAAACTTTAGGAGTAGCCGTAGCGGACTACTCTTCTGAAGGAACCGTCGCAATTCCGGCGGTACACTACCCAACTGCGGCGGCGCCCACGGTTACAGTTGTAGCGATTATTGGCATAATAGTAACCGCCGTTGACACTAGCTGATTCTTCAGGGGTGAGTTCAGCAAACAGTGAATTTTCCTTATTTTCTTGCATGATTTGACTCCTTTCAAGGTTAAAAGTTTTT
>NZ_JAUBVX010000019.1:94248-102267 GCF_036706065.1 Microcoleus sp. A2-C3
CAGGGGTGAGTTCAGCAAACAGTGAATTTTCCTTATTTTCTTGCATGATTTGACTCCTTTCAAGGTTAAAAGTTTTTAACAGAAACTAGAAATTATCTAAAATTTCTACAGCCTCGCTTAAATAAAGCACCATGAAATTATGGGTGCTTTCTCGATCAACAGTTAGAGAGCTGAATTCACAGCCCTAAACTTTAGGAGTAGCCGTAGCGGACTACTCTTCTGAAGGAACCGTCGCAATTCCGGCGGTACACTACCCAACTGCGCCGTTGATCGCAGTCGTTGTTGTAGCGATTATTGGCATAATAGTAACCGCCGTTGACGCTAGCTGATTCTTCAGGGGTGAGTTCAGCAAACAGTGAATTTTCCTTAGTTTCTTTCATGATTTGACTCCATTTAATTTGAGAAGATGGAACGAGAATTAGAAATTTTATAAATCTCTATAGCCTCGTGTAATTACTAACTAATAGTTCTTGAAGGGGTGTGCGAGTTCCGGAATATTACCGAGATATTTTCTAAATTCATTTCGATCGCGCTACCTGACTCAGCTATCTAGACTATTAGGGTTTTGTAAGGGCGATCGCGAATCGGATCGTAAAGGAAAATCTGGCTGGGCTGTGGCAGGAAAAACAGCGTATTGACGCCATTGCTACTGCTGTTATTGGTGTCGCTGTTGCTGTTAGAACTGCTGAAACCCTTGGTAATGCTGCCACCGCTGACAGTCACCGATTCTCGATCCGTTAGTTCGGTGAAGAGTGAATTGTGTTGATTATCCGACATAAGGAACTCCTATTAATACATATCTACTTACTTACGTACAGATCCCAGAAAAACCGGGTAACAGCGCCAGAAATCATTGCTGAAATTCTCTAATTTCCTGACTTTTGCCCGCTGGCTCCACCATTCTTGATGTTTGGGGAGATTTCCGGGTGGAGACTGCAAAGCTGTGCGGATTTTGACCTTGACCCTATGAATTTTGATTGATATTTCTAAACCTATGCTTGGTGTCCGGAAAGCCGAAAATAAATGTGACGAAAGAAATAGGCGATCGCTCTCTCCCTTTCCCCAACTCAAAACTCAACACTCAACACTCTTCCCATCGAACCCTCACCCCCAGTAGCCGCCATGCCTCGCACTACCGAACCCATACCCGCAGAAACCTTTGATAACGACCAGTTTTTGCCCCCTGTCAGCCGTTGGACAAGTTTGGGGGGAATTTTGATGGTGGCAACCTTTGGCGGGGCGATCGCCCTGGCAAGCGTCACCAAATACAGTGCTACAGTCAAAGCAGACGCGATCGTCCGTCCAGCCGGAGAAGTGCGCGTTGTGCAAGCCGCCACCGAAGGAACCATCGAAAGCATTGCTGTCAGCGAAAATCAGACAGTGAAAGCCGGAGATGCGATCGCAGTTGTAGACGCTTCGCGTTTGGGCGCCCAAAAAAAGCAGTTCCAAGAAACAGTCACTCAGTCTCAAACAGCAGCACAGCAAATCAACCAGCAACTGCGGGACTTGGAAAATCAAATTTTAGCCAGCGGCCAATTTAAAAGCATCCAAACTGCAAGTCCAGCCGCCCAGGAAGTAGTCGAGTCAGCTCTCGTGAAAATCGCCACATCGCAGCCGGATGTCGCCGAGAGACTGGGCCGAAGTCGGCGGGTTTTGCTCGTCAAGCGATCGTCCATTCAACAACAATTAATTCAAGCTAAAAAAGAACTCAATCAAATTCAGTCACAACTAGAAAATAGCGTGATCCGCGCGCCTGCTGATGGTACAATTCTGAGATTGGAAGTACAAAACACTGGTCAAACCGTACAAGCCGGCAGTGCGATCGCCCAAATCGTCCCCAGCGACGTACCCCTGATAGTCAAAGCCAAAGTCACATCCCAAGACATCGCCCGCATCCAAATCGGCCAACCCGTACAGATCAGGATTTCCGCTTTGCCTTTCCCAGATTACGGGACACTGAAAGGAACAGTCAGTGGAATCGCCCCAGATGCGATCGCCCCTCAAAATCCCGGTAACAATTTAGGTACAGCATATTACGAAGTAGCAATAAAGCCCCAACAAACCTATTTAACAAAACTCCAATCCACCAGCGGCCAATTCTTCGGAGACCCCCAGGCAAACCTCCCCCGCCAGTATTCAATTCAATCAGGAATGGAGGGCAGAGCCGATATTATCACCGGTCAAGAAACAGTTCTCACATTTATTTTACGCAAAGCCAGGTTGCTGACAGATTTATAATCGCAATTAGTCATTGGGCATTGGGCATTGGGCATTGGGTAGGAGCATAATCAAAAAAAATGCTTTGTGGAACGGGATTCTAGCCCGTTGCTAATCCCTACCCCAAAATTATGTCTTGTGGAACGGGCTTCTAGCCCGTTGCTAATGGCGCCCAAAAATTAAAGTATCTTAAATCAAAATAACGTGTCAAAATAGAAATGTGAAATCAATTCTATTCTTTCCTCATGGGCAAACAGCGCGTTCTTTCAGGAGTTCAGCCAACAGGCAATCTTCACCTCGGCAATTATCTCGGTGCCATTCGCAACTGGGTAGAAGGTCAAAGCCAGTACGAAAACTACTTTTGTGTAGTCGATTTGCACGCAATTACCGCACCGCACAATCCAGCAACTCTAGCATCTGACACTTACGCTATCGCCGCTCTGTATTTAGCTTGCGGCATCGATTTAGAATATTCTACTATTTTCGTGCAATCCCACGTCTCGGCGCACACAGAACTAGCATGGCTGCTCAACTGCATTACGCCGATCAACTGGCTCGAAGATATGATTCAGTTTAAAGAAAAAGCAGTTAAACAAGGCGAAAATGTCAACGCCGGATTACTAAATTATCCCGTATTGATGGCAGCAGACATCTTGCTGTACGATGCCGACAAAGTGCCAGTGGGAGAAGACCAAAAACAGCATTTGGAACTCACCCGCGATATTGTCGTCAGATTAAATCACCAATTCGGTACACCAGAAAAACCAGTCTTGAAACTTCCAGAACCGTTAATTCGTACTGACGGCGCGAGAGTGATGAGTTTGACAGACGGCACGCGCAAAATGTCAAAATCCGACCCTTCCGAACAGAGTAGAATTAACTTATTGGATTCACCAGAAACAATTACCAAAAAAATCAAGCGCTGCAAAACTGATGCAGTACGAGGCTTGACTTTCGACGACCCCGATCGCCCGGAAGCGAGAAATTTACTGACACTTTATCTCCTACTTTCCGGCAAATCGAAGGAAGAAGTTGCAGCGGAATGTGAAAACATGGGTTGGGGAGATTTCAAACCATTGTTGACAGAAACAACAATTAATGCCCTCAAACCAATTCAGGATAAATACAAGGAAATAATGGACGAACCGGGATATTTAGAGTCTGTACTGCGTCGCGGAAAAGAACAAGCAGAAACTATTGCTAACCAAACTCTGACTAAAGTTAAAACCGCCTTCGGTTATTCTCTACCTCTTTAGTCAGTAGTGATTGGTTATTGGTTATTAGTTATTGGTTAGTAGTTATTGGTTAGTGGTTAGTGGTTAGTGGTTATTGGTTAGTGGTTATTGGTTAGTGGAAAATTTAACAAATAACCAATAACAAATAACCAATAACAAATAACAAATAACAAACAACAAATAACAAACAACAAATAACAAATAACCAATAACAAATAACCAATAACTAATAACCAATAATAACTGTCAACTGTCAACTGTCAACTGTCAACTATCAACTAACTATGAACCGTTTTCGTACAGCCTGCACCAGCCCCGGAGAATTTATAATTACCGCCGAAGTTGCCCCGCCAAAAGGCGGCGACATGACTCACACGATCGCAATGGCGGAAATTCTCAAAAACAGAGTGCACGCCATTAACATCACAGACGGCAGCCGCGCAGTGCTGCGAATGTGCCCTCTAGCAGTTTCCGCGATTCTATTGCAGCACGGCATTGAGCCGATTTGTCAAGTTGCTTGTCGCGATCGCAATCAAATAGGCCTGCAAGCCGATCTCATGGGAGCCCACGCTTTAGGCATCCATAATATCTTGGCACTCACCGGCGATCCAGTCAAAGCCGGCGACCATCCCAAAGCCAAAAGTGTATTCGATTTAGAATCAGTGCGGCTGCTGCAAGTCATTCAAAAAATGAACGGTGGGAAAGACTGGAACGACAAAGCTTTAACCGACGGAGTTACCGATTTATTTGTCGGCGCTGCTGTCGATCCGCAATCCCCCAGTTGGTCTGGTTTACAAAGTCGATTTGAGAAAAAAGTAGAAGCGGGAGCACAGTTTTTTCAGAGCCAATTAATTACAGATTTTGACGTTTTTGATAAGTTTATGCAGCAAATTGCTGCTGGCTGTAACAAACCAATTTTAGCAGGAATCTTTTTGTTTAAATCAGCTAAAAATGCTGAATTTATTAAAAAATACGTGCCCGGAGTTAACATCCCGCAAGAGACGATCGATCGTTTGGCAAAATCCCCAGCACCTTTGCAGGAAGGCATAAAAATTGCGGCAGAACAAGTCAAGCTAGCGCGGCAATTGTGCCAAGGAGTTCACATGATGGCCGTCAAGCGAGAAGATTTGATTCCACAAATTTTGGATTTGGCGGGAATCGAGCCGCTGAGTTAACATTGAGTTACTGCTACGATTTTAAATCAACAGGACAGTCATGGTTCAAACTATAGACAATCCCACAATTTCTCCCGCAGCCGAACAGCATTTTATCTTGCACGGCTTAACATGGCATCAATTCAAGGCAATTCAAGCTAGTTTTGAGAATGTGCCGAATGTACGCTTATTTTACTGTGAGGGAGTGTTAGAAATTGTGGCTACTGGAAAGTTGCATGAAGAAATTCGGTGTCTGATTGGCTTGCTAATGGGACAGTATTTTATACAAAAAAGAATTGTATTTTTCCCCAGCGGTGCTTACAGTCAGATAGTTGAGGGTAAAGTCGAGTATCAGTCAGATTTATCTTATTGTATAGGGAATAGAAAAGATGTTCCCGATCTGTGTATTGAGGTAGTTGTTACTAGCGGTAGTCCGATTAAACTTCAGAAGTATCGGCTGATGGGTGTAGCGGAAGTCTGGTTTTGGGAAGATGGAACGCTAGAGCTTTACCATTTGCGAGAACAGGGTTATGAGCAAATTACAAACAGCGAATTGCTGCCTGAGTTAGACTTGTCTTTGCTCAAACGCTGCATTTTGTTTGCTTCGCCTTTGGATGCGCTTGAGGAGTTTTCTAGAGGAATGGGCGATCGCGAAACTTGACAAGTTTTGGATTTGGCGGGAATCGAGCCGCTGAGTTAACATTGAATTATTGCTAGAATTTTCAAATAAACAGGACAGTCATGGTTCAAACTATAGACAATCCCACAGTTTCTCCCGCAGCCGAGCAGCATTTCACTTGCCGCGGCTTAACCTGGCATCAATTCAAAGCAATTCAAGCTAGTTTTGAAAATGTGCGGAATGTACGCTTGTTTTATTGTGAGGGAGTTTTAGAGATTGTGGGTATTAGTAAACCTCATGAAGCGTTTCAATGGATAATTGGTCTATTACTAGGGATTTACTTTGAAGTTAAGGAAATTGAATTTTTCCCTAGCGGCGCTTACAGTCAGATTGTTGAAAATCAAGTCGAGTATCAGGCAGATTTGTCTTATTGTTTCGGGAGAGATAAGGATGTTCCCGATCTATGTATTGAGGTGGTGATTACTAGCGGGAGTCCGATTAAACTTCAGAAATATCGGCTAATGGGTGTGCCGGAAGTTTGGTTTTGGGAAGACGGAACGCTGCAAATTTACCGCTTGCAAGAACAGGGTTACGAGCGAATTACTAGCAGCGAATTGCTGCCTGAGTTAGACTTATCTTTGTTGAAGCGCTGTATTTTATTTGCGTCGCCCCTAGAAGCACTAAAAGAGTTTCGTAAAGGCATTAGTAGCAATGACTAATTCAGATTTACTCGATCGCGATAATATCAAAATAGTAGAGTCGCAAATTTCAGAAGTTACCGTGTACACCGATCGCGCCCTGATCACCCGCCGCGGCACGGTAGCCCTGACGGGAAACGAGCGCGAATTGGCGATCGCCTCCCTCCCCACAACCCTCGAAACAGAGTCAGTCAGGGCCACCGGCGCGGGTACAGTCGCCGTGCGATTGCTGGGAGTGCGTAGCGAAACAGTGTTTAGCAGCGAACCTACGGGCGATCGCATCGCCGAATTAACCCACCAAATCCAAGAATTAGAAACCCAAAAACGCGCCATAAAAGACCAAATCGCCGCGCGAATAATTCAACTCAACTTTGTCGAGAATTTGAGCGCAAAAAGCGTCGGTTCCTTTGCCAGTGGCATCGCCAAACAGCAAATTGGTTTGAACGAAACCGGAGAATTGCTCAATTTTTTAGGCAGCAATTATAAAAAGTACGTAAGTGCGATCGGGCAACACGAAAGACAGCAGCGCGAATTAGACAAGCAAATAGAAGCTTTGCGCCAGCAGTTGCGCCAACTACAAACTCCCCATTCCCAGAAAAGTTTTAACATCATTGTGGCGATCGAACCAAGCGGCAGCGGCAATTTTGAACTCGAAATTTCCTATGTAGTAACCCAAGCCCGTTGGACTCCCCTTTACGACTTGCGAATAGATACTACCAACAACCAAATCAATCTCAATTACCTAGCCGAAGTAAATCAAAATACAGGCGAAGATTGGACGGGAGTAGCGCTAACTTTATCAACAGCAAAACCCGGAATGGGAACTTTGCCGCCCAAACTCCAACCCTGGTTTATCGATATTGTTCGCCCAAAATCTGCTCAAAGCCAAGGCTTTCCCAGAGCGCGGATGGAACGAAGTGCGAAACCAGAAACGTCAGCAGTGTATGACAATTTCATGGAATCTGAGATGGAAGACGAGGAGCAATTAGACATGATGGCTGTTGGTGGCAGCGCTCCCGCACCCGAACCCATAGCAGCTCAAACCGCCACAGCAACAGTATCTAAAGCAGGCGGCACAGTCACCTTTCAAGTAGGAGGAAATACCAATATTCCCAGCGACGGCACGCCGCACAAAGTCACTATTTTCAGCGAAAATTATCCCTCCCAACTTCAATACATAGCCGTTCCGCGTTTAGTCAGCTTTGCTTATTTGCAAGCAATTGTCACCAATCCAATGACAGGTGCAACTCTCCTGCCCGGTCAAGCAAATATCTTTCGCGACAACACTTTCGTAGGTACTTTACAGCTAGCAAATATTTCCCCTGGCCAAGAATTCAAGCTGAATTTAGGAATAGATGAAGGACTAAAAATCGAGCGAGAATTAGTGGAAAGACAAGTAGATAAAAAACTGATCGGGAATCAGCGGCGCACGAGTTACGCTTATCGGTTAATTGTGACCAACTTGCAGCAACTGCCTGTAAACTTGACATTGAAAGAGCAACTACCAGTCAGCCGCAATGAACAAGTTAAAGTGCGGTTGACTCAAACTAATCCGAAGATAGTAGCAGGTGAAATGGGAATGTTGGAATGGATCATGTCTCTGCCCCCGCAAGCCAAACAAGAGTTAGATTACCAGTTTGTTGTCGAACATCCTCCCGACTTGACAGTCATTGGTTTAGATATTTAGTTAGGATTTACATTCTTAATGTGTAGCCCTAGCTACAGCTTATTTCTCTTTCAGCCAACCCTATTTCCATCCTGTGAGAAAGGCAGGATCTCCACCCTCTGCGGAAGCGTCAGGGGACGGAAAATATCAAACTTTCATGATCAAAAGTTTGACCATCTGACCATGAAAAAGAACAAACCAGGATTAATTACAACTGGCGAAAAGTCCTGTCTAACGGCATAATTCCCCCTTCCTCAAAAAAACGCCCCGATTTTTCAACAATTTGTACTCCAGCGATCGCGCCCCTGTTGTTTCGCATCGTACAAAGCTTTGTCTGCAAAGGCTACCAGTGTCAGGGCTATTTCATTCTGGTTGAGTAGCTGATATGATAATAAAGTATTGTAGTCATTCACATGATATGTCATGTCTC